>JABJMI010000797.1 GCA_018659505.1 Planctomicrobium sp. | reverse complement strand
TCTTCGAGCTACACAAAAGTAGAATTGCGAGAAAGATAAATCTGCGATGAAAAGTATTCATAAGAATGCGACAACTTCAACGATGGTAGAAAGCGGAATGATCCATAAGGCGTTGAATCATAACTCAATTCAAAGCTGCTGTCCGCATTCAATCCCGATAAATTGCCAATGGCAAGTAAGCCTCCAAAACATTCAGATTTCAAAACCCAGAAATTGAACGCCTGTTTCATAGACATCATTGTATCGTTAAGATTGGATTCTAAGAGACCTTCTGATCAACACTTTCACAACCTCCTAGAATTCAAGGAGGTATCAATCAAAACAGCCGAATTTCATTAGTGTGCCCAACTGGAAAACATGCTGCGTTTATGAAGGATTCAAGAGATGGTTAAAATTACCGTTCAATATGATTCACAACTCAAACGATACTCAGAGTGCGACCAAGAAGATCTTGAAGTACCTGAGCAATGTACGTTGCACAACGCTTTGAAGCAGGCGTCATCTCAAGGAAAAGATGATTTTGCAAAGCGTGTTTTTAATGAAAATGATACCATTCAGCCTACGCTGCTTGTGTTTGTAAATGATGAAGTCATCCGCTCTGATGACATCACGAATCGCAAGTTAAACAACGGTGACGTTGTTTCATTATTTACTCCCATATCTGGCGGGTAGGCAGATGAATTGTAACAGTTCACAAGTTCTGTTAAGAAAATGAACAGAAGGACGCGGAGGGAGCAGAGAAACTATTTGATCGACGGGCTAATAGGACAGGCGAGGTGCTAAATAGACATTATTTGAAGTCTTTGTTTCACAAGACTCGCTAAGTCGAAGGAATCCTAATTCGGTTAGATTTTTGAAGACTCAGCATGAATCACCGGGATGACTCAAAGTGGTTAGATTAACAGAGCTTTAAGAACCCTCTGCTCGCTCTGCTTCCTCCTGCTCAATCCTTTCCCGTGAACGGTTACCTTTAATTTAAGTCTTAACGACATGACAGAACACGAACTCACCGACGCCGAACGCGCTCGGTATGAATGGCAACTCTGGACACCGGAGTTTGGCGAAGAAGGTCAACGGAAACTCAAAGCTGCATCAGTGTTGATCTCGCGTGTGGGAGGAGTGGGAGGAACCGTTGCCTATTATTTAGCAGCTGCGGGAGTCGGTAAAATCACCTTGGCACACGCAGGGAACGTGAAACCGAGTGATTTGAATCGTCAACTCCTGATGACGACCGACTGGCTTGGCAAGCCCCGTGTGGAGTCGGCTTCTCAGCGACTTCATGAACTGAATCCGCATATTGAAGTGACTGCAGTTCCAGAAAACATGAACGAAAGCAACGCAGCTCAAATCATCAAAAACGTCGATATCGTAGTGGATGCAGCCCCGCTGTTTGATGAGCGATTTGCTATGAACCGCGCTGCCGTGAAGTATCGAAAACCCCTCGTTGAAGCAGCAATGTTTGATATGGATGCTCAGCTCACGACAATCATCCCGGGGCAAACTCCCTGTCTGCAATGCCTTTATCCTGAGATTCCGCCGCAGTGGAAGCGAGAATTTCCCGTGATCGGAGCGGTCTCCGGAACAGTTGCAGCGATGGCTGCCGTCGAAGTGATCAAACAACTGACCGGCATCGGGCAACTCATGACGAACAGAATGCTAAGAATAGATTTAAGAAAAATGTCGTTCCGCGAACTCCCCATCTCAAAGAATCCGCAGTGCAGCGTATGCAGCGAAGTTTAACAGATGTCAAGTTCGAGAAGTATTTGAAAAACAAATTGGAAACAATCACAAGCTGACGAATTCTCTGTTTACTTGCCATCGTCTAACAACTCAATTGACGGAATGTAGATGGTGAGTACGGAAAAGAGTTTTCTTAAAAGAGTTCTGTGAGAGGGCGTTATTAGTCAAGCAGGTGATGTGGTCGACCAAGCTTCTCGTATTCGATGAGGTTATCAATTCTCATTGCATGGCAAACAGTATTGGTAATGTCTACGGGCGACATTGGTCAGGCAATGAGACATCTATCTATTTGACAAGACCTCAACGCCCCAAAATCAAACGAGATGATTTAGCAGTACTGTCTGGTTATGCAGGTGGTGATTGTGAATCGTAAAGAGGCTTTGATAGAATCCGTAATCTCAAACTTACCGATGGAAATCATCCTTATGAATCAGTATTTGCGATTTGCAATTTTGTGTCTCTTTACGAGCACATTCACGTGCCACTCCTTTGCAAATGATTGGCCAATGTGGCGACACGATTCGGGTAGAACTGGAACAACGCAAGTAAGCGTTCCGCCCAATCTCGAGTTGAAATGGAAAAGGGAACTTCCAAAACTTGAGGCTGCTTTCCATAGCCTGAGATTGCAATTTGATGCTGGTTACGAACCGGTGGTAGCAGATGGTCGGTTGCTCGTGGCGTCTTCACGGCATGATTCGGTAACTGCTTACGATGCAGCGACAGGTCGCGAGCTTTGGGTGTATCGAACAAACGGTCCAGTTCGTTTCGCACCAGCGGTTTGGAAACAGTCAGTCTGTTTTGGCTCAGACGACGGGAACATG
>JABJMI010000304.1 GCA_018659505.1 Planctomicrobium sp. | reverse complement strand
TTGATCTCTTTGCAGGGATTATCGCTGGGATCGTAGGTGGATTAGTAGTCGGTATCATCAGTGGATCGCATACCAGTGTCAGTGGTCCGGCTGCAGGTTTGACAGCTGTAGTCGCAGCTCAAATCGCAATGCTTGGTTCCTTTGAGGCATTTCTACTTGCAGTCGTGCTGGCGGGGGTGATTCAAATTGTATTGGGAATCATTAAAGCCGGAGCCATTTCAGCATTCTTCCCATCAAGTGTTATCAAAGGTTTGCTGGCAGCGATTGGGGTCATTCTCATTTTAAAACAGATTCCGCACGTGCTTGGTCATGATACTGATCCGGAAGGGGAAATGTCTTTCAAACAGCCCGATCACGAAAATACATTCACTGAGATTTGGAACCTGTTCCAAGGAGAGGTACACGCAGGAGCAATTGTGGTTGGAGCGATTTCGATTCTGTTATTGGTCGTGTGGGCGAGGTGGAAGCCGCTCAAAAATTCAGGAATTCCGGGTCCGCTGGTTGTTGTCATGTTGGGGGTTGCAATCAATGAACTCCTACTATCACGCTGGGGAGGCATGTGGGTCATTGAAGGGACGCACCTTGTGAATTTGCCCGTTTTGAATGACGCGAGTGAACTGATGAATGTCCTGAATTTTCCGGATTTCAAACAAATTCTAAAACCAAATGTTTACATTGCAGCGGTCACAATCGCGATTGTCGCTTCACTTGAAACCTTGCTGAACTTGGAAGCAGTCGACAAACTGGATCGCTACAAACGCAGTTCTCCACCCAGCCGTGAATTGATCGCACAAGGTGTCGGAAATATCTGTTCGGGTTTAATTGGTGGTTTGCCTGTCACCTCTGTTGTGATCCGTGGTTCGGTCAATTGTAACGTGGGAGCGAAGTCCAAACTTTCGACCATTTTCCATGGGCTTCTGTTGGTCACATCTGTGGCATTTCTGCCGACGTATCTCAAGATGATCCCGCTCGCAGCCTTGGCTGCGATTTTGCTTGTGACAGGATTCAAACTCGCCAGTCCGGCACTCTTTCGCCAGATGTGGAGCGAAGGACGCTATCAGTTTGCACCGTTCATTATTACGTTGCTTGCCATTGTCTTCACCGACTTGCTCATTGGAATTCTCATCGGCTTAGGCGTGAGTCTGGTCTTCATTCTAAATAGTAATTTAAGAAGACCGATCAAGCGCGTCCGTGAAACCAACCCAACTGGAGACGTGCTGCACATCGAACTTTCGAATCAAGTCAGCTTCTTGAACAAGGCAGCCCTGGACAGGGTTTTCGATGAACTTACACAGGGCACGAACGTCCTGATCGATGCCAGCGATTCGGATTACATTGACCCTGATATTCTTAGTCTCATCCGAGAATTCAAAGAAGAGAAAGGACCAGCCCGCGGGGTGAAAGTCAACTTACGAGGTTTTAGAAAGAGATACGAGATCGCTGACGAAGAACAATTCGCAGACTATACATCTGAGGAAACTCAAGTTCAGTCTCAACCAGATCAGGTGCAAAAAGTCTTGCAGCAAGGGAATGAACGCTTCCACACCGGAAATCAAGTGAAGCGAGACTTCAGTCGACAAGTGAGTGCCACTGCCAGTGGTCAGCATCCTCTCGCTGCTGTCTTAAGTTGTATTGATTATCGCGTCCCGGTCGAGTTAGTTTTCAACCTCGGAATTGGTGATATCTTTAGTGTTCGCGTCGCAGGTAACGTACTCGGCGATCACGCATTAGGCTCCCTTGAATATGCAGTCGGAGTCGCGAAGGTGAAGCTGGTCGTTGTGCTGGGGCATACTCGCTGTGGTGCGGTCAAATCGTCTGTGCAACTTTCGAATTCTCAAACAGACCGGGACAATTGCCCGCCGTACTTATCAACCATCGTCGACGAGATCGAATCCGTCATTCAGAAAGTCCCCGGCTCGAGTAATTCACCAGCCGATCAAGACGAAGAATACCTGTACCAAGTCACCGAAGAAAATATCTCACAAACCGTCGCTGCCATTGTCGAGCAAAGTGCCCTCATCCGTGCAGAAGTTGAATCTGGTCGAGTGAGAGTCGTCGGTGCGTTGTATGATGTGACGACAGCGGAAGTGAAATTTCTTGATCAAGAATCTGAGACTGCGACCACTTAACAAGGGGGTGGTTACTGAAGGTTATTTTTCTCGGAGGTTGAAGGTTCTGATTCATTTGGAATTCTTTGCAGCGCTTCGTCATCTAAAATTTCCAGCGGAAGATCAAAGATGAATCCAATAAACATTCCGATTCCCAAACAGATGACTATGAGAGGACCATGAGTCAGGATGGGATCTCTGCTGCCAACTCCTGGCATCGCCATAAAACCAAAAACAACTCCCAGAATTTCGAATGGAATGATCCAACCAAGTTTCAGTATTGCTGAGATTAAGGCGAATACTGAATAACTCAGGAAGACCCACCATGGTCCAGACCACGACATTGATAGATAAGAGATACCCAAAAAACCAGTGATGATTGCTACAGTAATATGCAGCATCACTGGTTTGTTTTCATTCGGTTTTCTATTCAATACAATCTC
>JABJMI010000801.1 GCA_018659505.1 Planctomicrobium sp. | reverse complement strand
AGGCTCACCGACTGGATTGGAATTGACTGGTAACTGACAACCATTCGTGTAAATCAAATCTTCCCAGCCGTCACAATCAAAATCGATGACGCCAACACCTCCACCATTCGATTCGATAATCCGATGCAACTTGCCAATGTCATCGTTGCGTTGAAAGCTGAATCCCCAAGCCTGGCTGACGTCGATGAACTCAATAGGATCATTGAGGACAGTTGGAATTTCGATTTCAGGTTCAGTGACATCGGCAGGTTTTACGGATTGCTCAGTTGTGGCTTCCTGCTTCTGGCATCCCATGACCAAAAACAGAGCACTCAATAAGCAAAGATGGGGAAACACAGGATTCATGGGTTGGATCACAATCTACTCTAACTCTGACGCCGCCAGTAAATCTCGGGCTGGCTGGCTTTCTGGATTGATCTGAAGTGCGGACTTCGCCATCAGTTCCGTTTGCGAGCGGAGACCGATTCGATGACTCAGCTCAGCGAGTTCAACATAAAATTTCTCGTCAGTCAGGGAGAACTGTGCTCCACCAAGACGGTTCTGGATGATGGCCAGAGTCTGAGCACTTTCCAAGTACGCCTGCTGTTTTTCAGTCTCTCCAATCTTGGCTGCTATTTTAGCAAGAACAACATAGCATTCTGTGAAACTGGCATCGTTACTGAGATAGAGTTGGTAGCATTGTTCGGCAAGTTTTAATTCATCGTTATCATATGCCCAGCGACCACGCATCCGCAGTAATAACCAAGGATCTGATTTTTGCGGTTCGGACAACTCTTTCAGGAGTTGACTCAGATCAGCATCCTCGCCTAACTCAGAGAGCAAGAATGCTTTCACGCCAACTGCTCTCAAGTTCCGTGGCTGTAAGGACAAGACGGAATCAACAATTTCCAAACCTTCTGAAGCCCGGGCAGTACCACCGAGGTAATGTGCCCAAGCTATTGCGACATCAGTCTCGACAGGCTCAGCCCGATAGAATTCTTGGCAACGGTCGACTGCAACTTCTCCGTTCCATCTTAGCAATGAGGAAAACCCATAGAAAATTGCATCCTGAGGTGTCAAGTCGCCTTCCTGGTGCATGACTGCGAGTAAGCGATGTCGTTCCTCAAAACGTAATTCGATCTCAAGCAGATATCGTAGGAATTGTTGCCCTGACAGACGGTGTGGAGGATTGAGTTTTAAGAATTCTCGTAACTGAAGCTCTGCTTGAGAAGGCAAATTAAGCTTCAGCAACACTTGAGCTTGCTGCAATCGCGCAGACGCTCCGTATTGTGAGTGATCAGACGGAATCTGGGCAAAGCATTTGTTTGCAATCTCATAATCTTGACGAGCAACCGCAATTTCACCTGCCATTGAGAACAGGTCCATCTCTTTCGGGTCACGGTTATAGAGGGATCGATATTGCTTGCTTGCTGCCTGATGAAGGTCTTCAGGGATGACATCGAATTCGTGTCCTCGATTGGAGAAAACAAGAATAGCCACAATAAGAACCACTCCTCCCAGCAATAAACGTATCGATGTGGTTCGCATAGAGTCTCAACTAAAAAGCCCAGCAGACATCAAATTAGATATCTGCTGGGCGATGTTAAATCACAAGAGTAATACAGCGAGTGCGATTAGAATTCGCCGAGAACCTCGCCACCAGAAACACTGTTCAGGTTGCGATGAATTGTGAAATCAATGTTTTCATTGATAAATCGGACAGCACCGTCACCCATTGTCGCGTGGCAACCACCGACGTGTTGACTGGCAGGGGCACCTTGACCATCTCCACCACTCCAGCAACCTAAACCTAAAGCAGGTTGACTGCTGCAACCTTGAACATCAGCAGCACCGTTGTCACCATCATTAATACCATTGCAATCTCCCACTTGATCGCAACCACCGATCAAGGAGACACCATTTCTACCCAAAGCCCATGTTCCACGTGGATCAGTTGGAACTGGTCCAACGCGAAGTTCCCAGATCGCTACGGTGTTAGAAGTACCGTCTACGAAATCTCGAAATTGTGCGGAGCGACCATGTCCAAAAGCACCACGGCGATCGCCAGGCTGATTACTCCAAGCGGTCGAAGCGTTTCCGCCACCTCGTTCTCTACCAAGTACCCCACCGTAATTATTTCGTCCCATTTCGATATTACCCATCTGAGATCTTACGAGTTTATTGGAGTTAAATGGGTCAGAAGGACATAGGAACGCGGGGATAACAGCATTCACTACGTGGTTGTTTGAATCAGCAACAACACCACCTGTCCTAATGAGAGGCAACGTAGGGTTATACTGATTAAACAAAGGAGCCTGATCAATTTGAGGCAGAATTGACATAAGCCAATTCGTGCTGTAATTCAGACTAGTGAACATGGTGTCACCATTTCCACCAGGCTGAGTCTGAGGGTTTAATGCTCACCCATTAGTATCTCTCCAGATTGCTCCCGGCGGAAGTTGACCAAAGATGTCATGGTAGTTGTGAATCGCAAGCCCAAGT
>JABJMI010000800.1 GCA_018659505.1 Planctomicrobium sp. | reverse complement strand
CGTTGAGACCGAACTCTTCAAAAGTCCGTTCTAAGATGACGGCGGCTTCCTGTGCTTTCCGCGCCAAAAGTTCAAACGGGAAATCTTCCGCTTCCTCCAGAATATCCAGAGAAGGCAAATCAACTGACTCCAGTTTTTCACGACGCTTCGGTTTAAAGAGTGAACCAAGACCTGTCTGCCCTGGACCTTTGACACTGATCGGAGCGTTGACTTTGAATTCGGTCGGGACACGATCCTCTTCGACGATTTCGGGAGTGATCTCAGTTTCGATCTTAGGTTCAGGCTCTTTTGCAGACTCTTCTTTCTCGAAGGTTTTTACGACGTGCTTCTCAGTAGCAATATCGCTAACAGGCGCTCGTTGTTTCTTCGTATAGATTCGCTTCAAAATCCATAGCGATGGTCCAAACAAAATGCGGAAAACAACCCTGAAGAAGAGAGTCTCCGTTGCTAACAGCAGTCCTACGCAAAACAGCGTTGAGATAATGACAATCGAACCGACAATCGAAAAATTCTCTGTCAGTAAAATTCGTCCCCACGCACCAAGATATCCCCCAGAACCGACTAAAGGAGCAGTTGGTAAATGTGGAACAGAGAGTTGCATCAATAAACAGATCGAGACCAGCATGATCAACGAACCAACCACTCGAACGATCGGGTCAGCGAGTTGTTTGCGAGAGAACAACCCCAAGTCAATGAACAAGAGACTCGTCAATAAGAACCACGCCCCGAGACCGAAAGCGTTTACAAGGAAATGTGAGAGCAATGCTCCGGTTGGACCACAAAGATTTGTCACAAATGACTGCGCAGGATAAACCGACGTCGAAGGGGGATCCGACGGATTGTAACTGCACAGGGCAATCGCTGTGAACAAAGTTGCAGCGAACAACCCCAGCGCCAGCATGTCATTTTTTAGGCGTTGGTAATCAATCATGTTGGTTTAACGATGATGGTACAAATCAGCTTGATGCGTACCGCGATCGCTTCCCGTGAGGGTCTTGAACAGGTCCATTCTGTTGGTGTGGTGAAGAGTTTTGTCGTACCGCGAAATTCACTCACGGGAGATCGAACAGATGTCACCACTCAACCCTACAACTCAAAAACCGATGAGGATGAGAAAATCCTGCGGCAATGTTTATTTTCCGCAACAAACCTTAACGATCAGAATATTCGTTCCGATTGCATCAATTACGGACAACAGGAGCAGTAGAACAATTTAGGTAACAGTACACGGCAAAGGATTGACCAGGAGGTAGCAGAGAGAGCAGAGGATTCTTGGAGTTCTCTTCATTTTTCTCAAACAGAAGTCGTGAACGGTTACCATTTTAGTTGCGAGGAGTCCCTAAGGTTACGCTGAGTTTGATCTTTTCTGAATCACGTAACACGACAACAGTTACCTTGCCACCAGGTGGAAACTCTCGCAGAGCAAGATCGAAATCGTCGAGACCTCCAATTTTCCGCCCTGCAAGTTCGACGATGACATCTCCGCCTTTCAAGCCACCTTTGTCTGCGGGGCTTTCGGGGGAGACGCCAGAGATGGCATAACCTTCAACCTCTTTTCCGAAATCAGGGATACTGCCGAAGTATGGACGAGATCCGCTGCGTGCGAGGGATGCTGCCCCGGGGATGTGAATATAGTCTGGTCGCTTCTCAGTATTCGCGACTTCCACAGTTACTTTTTCGACGACATCGATGATGTTTTTCATTCCGCTCGTGTTCAACTTCTCCCAGTCGTCCCCCGGTCGGTGATAGTCATCATGAATACCTGTAAAGAAGTGCAACACGGGAATTTTCTTTCCATAGAACGATGCATGATCACTTGGACCAAAACCTTCTTTCTTCTTGACCAATTCCAGATCGGTATCAGTCGCTGCCTGATCGAGATATTGATCCCAGACTGTTGAAGTGCCTGTCCCGAAGATAGTTAATTTATTTTTATCGAGTCGACCGATCATGTCCATGTTCAGCATGGCAACTGTACTCTCAAGGGGATATAGAGGCTTGTCGACGTATTCAGCAGAGCCGAGAAGACCTCGTTCTTCACCATTGAAAGCAATAAACACGACTCGACGAGGCAATGGCTCTTTACGCTCACCAAGTCGGCGAGCGAGTTCGAGTAAACCAGCTGTTCCGGAAGCGTTATCGTCTGCTCCGTTATGAACTTCTTTCGATTTTGGATCAAGAGAACCTTCGCCTCCAAAACCTAAATGATCGAAGTGTGCTCCCACGACGATTGTCTCGTCCTTGAGCGGTCCTTCTCCTTCTAGAACTCCAATGACATTGCTGACAGGAATACGAATAATCTCTAAAGAAGTCTCCAGCGATACTTGCCAGCCCGGGAGTTTGCGACTGAACGGTTCGCCAGTCTCATCTATTTTCAACTCAATATCCGCGAGTGTCTTTCCTAAAGATGTTTCCAGAATCTGATTGCAAACATCTGTTGTCATATGAACTGTAGGTGCAGAACTTCCTGAACGTGTTCCTGCATAACCAAATTCCATCAGAGGGTCAGAGTTGTAATCCTTAAATAGAGTTTGAACCTGCTCTAGATGATTTTTCG
>JABJMI010000774.1 GCA_018659505.1 Planctomicrobium sp. | reverse complement strand
CTGCTCTTGCGTACTTGCAATTTTCGCTTCTACGATGGGAATCTGTTCTTGCTTGGCTGGGTCGGGGATGTCGAGAATGGGAGTTGCATTCCCATTGCGGGACTGCATTCCTCCATCTGCACTCCTATTGAAGAAGGCGTAGAAGCGGTAATAATCTTCGTGGGAAATCGGATCGTATTTGTGATCATGACATTGAGCACATTCCATGCTCATTCCCAGCCATACGGTCGATGTCGTTTTCACGCGGTCAACAACATATTCAACACGATACTCTTCAGCGATCGCTCCCCCTTCATCCGTTGTGCCATTATTACGATTGAAGCCTGCAAGAATTTTTTCATCAACGGTTGCATCAGGAACCAAATCACCTGCAAGTTGCAGAGTCGAGAAGCGGTCGAATGACATGTTTTCGTTATAAGCAGCAACAACGCGATCTCGCCATGCCCACATATCGCGAGGACCATCCGCATGGAAGACACTTGTGTCGCCGTAGCGTGCCGCGTCTAGCCACATGACTGCCATTCTTTCACCGTAATGAGGAGAAGAAAGCAGCCGATCAATCAATCGTTCGTAAGCATTCGCAGATTGATCATTAACGAACTCTTCGACTTCTTCTGGAGTCGGTGGTAATCCGGTTAAGTCGAAACTGACTCTGCGAATAAGGGTTCGGCGATCCGCTTCAGGAGACGGTTGCAAACCAGCTGAAATGACCTTTTCAGCGATGAACAAGTCGATTGGGTTGCTGACCTTAGTGTCATCTTGAGCACTGGGGGGAGCAGGAGAATCTGGAGTCACAAATGACCAGTGATCGGTCCATTCCGCTCCCTGCTCGATCCAGCGTTTAATGAGATCAATCTCCTTTTTCGTTAATGACTTATTCGAATCTGGTGGCGGCATCATGGTGGATTCGTCTTCGCTCGATATACGATTCCAAAGTTCGCTCGCTGCTAGATCCCCAGCAACAATTGCAGCCGTTTCATCACGGACAGCGAAGGCAGCTTCTTTCTGGTCGAGTCGCAGATCAGCCTCTCGATGTTCCGTATCAGGACCATGACAAAAGAAACAGCGATCAGAAAGGATCGGTTTGATGTCTCGATCAAAACGAACTTTCCCAATTTCATCTCCCCAGCAATTGACCGGAATGAAATTGAGAACAATCAGGCTGATGATTGAGGGAAGAAATTTCATGATTCGTCTTTGGAAAAGAGTGCGAGATCCAAGAGGCGTTTGGATTGTATTCTAAGGCAGGACGATGAACAGGGATGTATCATCATCGATATCATACCGAATCCAGGTCCAAACTTCAAAATCAGTTGAATTGTTAGTGATCTGGCAATCTCAGTTTCAGCAATCTTTATGGCGATTTGCAACTCACACCAGCGAGCGATAACTTGTGTCATACTTCCTGAAATTACTCATCTATTGAACATTATCGATCTGATTTCTCATGTCACAAAACATCCGACGCGCCTTAATTTCTGTCAGTGATAAAACTGGATTAGGACCGTTTGCACAAGGACTGGTCAACGCAGGTTTCGAAGTTCTTTCGACCGGTGGGACAGCAAAATTCCTCAAGGAATTCGGCATCGAAGTGATCGATGTCTCCAGCTATACCGAGTTCCCCGAGATCATGGGAGGACGGGTCAAGACATTGCACCCTAAAATTCATGGAGCAATTCTTGGTCGTCCAGATCTTCCTGACGATGCCGCAGCGATTGCAGAACATGGAATCATTCCTTTCGAATTGGTCGTTGTGAATCTCTATCCATTTGAAGAAACAATCGCGAAAGAAGGCGTTACAGTTTTAGAAGCGATTGAGCAAATTGATATTGGCGGACCCAGCATGGTCCGCTCTTCTGCAAAGAATCATGCCTACGTCGGAATCGTTACTAATCCCGATCAATATGATTCTGTTCTGACACAAATTCAAGGCGATGGATTGACATTAGAATTGCGAAGAGAATTAGCCGGTGCAGCCTTTGAATCGACAGCGAAATATGATCGTGCCATCTCTGACTATTTCAGTACAATCAATAAAGCGACACAACAAAGCGAGTATCCCGAGCAGCTATCATTAAGCTTCAAGAAACAATCAGACTTACGATACGGTGAGAACCCACATCAGTCCGCTGCTTTTTATGTCGAAGCGAATCCGCCGGCTGCATCTGTGGCGGCTGCGGAGCAATTACACGGCAAAGAACTCTCGTATAATAATCTGATCGACGTTGAAGCCGCTTTCGCAATTGCACGAGAATTTGAAGACCCCGCAGCAGTAGTCATTAAGCATACGAACCCGTGCGGATGTGCCATCGCTGACAACTTGCCTGAAGCATTCACGAACGCTTACGCTGGTGATCCAATTAGCGCTTTCGGTTCAATTCTTGGTTTCAATAGAAAACTCGATGTTGCCACGGCAGAGTTACTCGCCGAGCCGGGACGTTTTGTCGAAGCGATCATTGCTCCCGGGTACGAAGACGAAGCACTAGAGATTCTTCGCACAAAACCGAAGTGGAAGAACAATGTCCGCTTATTGCAGTGCCCTCAGTTTTTAGAGTCTCAGCCAACAAGTTACGAATACCGAAAAATCTCTGGCGGACTTTTAGTTCAAGAGAGAGACGACAAAACGGACCCAGTGACAGATTACAAAGTCGTAACTAATCGGACACCCACAGATGCAGAGTTGCGAGACCTCAACTTTGCCTGGAAGGTCTGTAAGCACGTGAAGTCAAATGCAATTCTCTTCGCAGCTAATGGAATGGTCGTTGGAGTCGGGGCCGGTCAGATGAGTCGCTTAGATTCATCGTTCATCGCTGGTCACAAAGCTGGTGAACGTAGTCAGGGAGCAGTCGTTGCCTCAGACGCCTTCTTCCCATTCCGTGATGGAATCGACGAAGCAGCCAAAGCCGGAGTTACAGCAGCCATTCAACCGGGCGGCTCAAGAAACGATGAACAAGTCATCGAAGCCTGTAACGAACATGACATCGCCATGATCTTCACCGGTCGTCGCCACTTCAAACATTAAAAGCCAGTACAGTTCTCTAGGCTATCGAATAATGACTCATTCCAGACACTCGTTCTCAATTCATACTCATTCATGAAACAAAGCTCGTGACTTGCAGTAAGTCACGAGCTTTGAATTGGTCCAGCGTATTCTAGCGTTTATCTTCGAGCCTGTTGAACAGGGCTTCCGGAAGCGTAGTAGACCTTTGGATCGTCAACGATCCATGGTGTCGACCAAGTCTTGCCGTTATCTGCCGAGCAGACGTTGAAGAAAATTGTATTGAAATGTGTCCCAGGAATTTTGTACGGGAATTGAGAGGTGATGTGATCGCTAGGGCGAAGGTCATCAACGCCGGGACTGGCATAATAATGACAGCGACCATCAGGAGTGACACTCATGCCGAACGTCCACCAACCTGGCTCCGTAATATTTGGACCTGGAACTTCGTGCCCTAGTTCATTGGCACGGATCAGAACATTGGCAAATGGCTTGCCGGTTTTGTTTGCAGGACTGTTTTCTGGATTGAAACTAATGAAAAATCCGGGATAGTAAGGTTCAATTTCAGTTTCTTTTCGTTTCATTTTGCGGAACAAGCGGCGACCGAAACGATTGTCATCTTCAACGTCTTTTTCTTGTGGTCCCTGTAACCCTGCACGAATTCCAAAAGAAACTCCGTGTCGTTGTTCCCATTGATCCCATTCTGGGAGAAAGACTCGAACAACGTAATTGGGATAGTAATTAAGAGTCATCGGCTTGGCAGCCATGATGAAATCGTCTTGAGCTTGTTCGAACCCGGGACGACCAGGGATGCCGGTATCACGAGATCTTAAGTAGAGAGCTCCCATTGAGTCTGCAAGACCGCCAGCTGGAGTCTCGACGCGTTTAATGACGTCGGGCATTCCACGTTTAGGGCTCTCAAACCACATGCGGTTTGTTGATTGCCCCAGTGGATAGCGTACTTGTTCATCTTCTTCGCGGCTACTTTTCGGCCAGTTCAGTTCGAAGCCGAAGTTCTCATCTTCGAAATCATCAGTATTGATCAATGTTCCAGTTCCTGGAACAACCTGAGCCGAAGTGACAGCCGGTGCTAGAAGTACCGGTGTCGTTAAAAGTAGAACTCGCAAAAGATTAATCGTTCGAAGCAACATTGATGCGATCCATCCTGGAAATCAATTTCACTGGTGATTGCGCAGTCACCAATCTACGAATTTATCGTTGAAGAATCCTCTTCAACTGATCTGTCCTGTTGTTTTGAATGCACCCCTGGACACGATCCTGTAGATCTTATCGGTTATTCTGTTTCCGAAATTTGACGGAAATAGAACGAATCCTTATTAGATAAACAGGGTAAGATGTAACGACTGCCCTTGTCGGCGAAATCCGCCTAAACGCCTCTGGTGCAGGCACAACAATATCTTTCGCGAGTGATGATAGATGCTCATCAAATACCAGCACGATGCGTACGCGAGTGGATGAATGGCGTTATTCTGGTACTTCTTTTCTAGGTCAAAGAGTAAGTCAGCGTTTTAGCTATTTCTCACATCATCGAGAAGTAATTGTCGACAGCGAAGTCGAGGGCTTCTTTAGTTACCTTCTTGGGGAGTTTGCGATAGATGCAATAGTTGCGAACTTGTAGGAGCAAATCTCGTGGTTGACAGTTCCTGAATGGTCGCTGTTTTGGGATGTAATGCGATTCAATAAGATAGTCGATCGCTTCAGGGTCATTGATTAAACCAACTTTGGGAGCCATGATGTCGAACAATTGGACGAAGTGTTCCGGCAGTGGATCAGGGACTTGAATCTTGTATGGAATTCGTCGTAAGAAGGCTCCATCAACAAGATCATTCGGCTCAAGGTTTGTGGAGAAAATAATGAGCTGATCGAATGGGACTTGAATCTTTTTTCCACTTGGCAGATTCAAATAATCAAAGCGTTTTTCGAGCGGGACAATCCAGCGATTCAATAACACATCAACCGGCATACTTTGTCGTCCGAAATCGTCGATGACTAATGTTCCGCAGTTGCTTTTTAATTGCAACGGTGCTTCGCAGATTTTAGTGGCAGGGTTTTGGGTCACTTCCATG
>JABJMI010000796.1 GCA_018659505.1 Planctomicrobium sp. | reverse complement strand
TTCTTCTCCTCAAAACCTTTTCGATTTTCTTCCGGCAAGAACGCAGCTTCGATCTCCGCCGGTTGAGTGGTCGCAAACGCGGAATACATGCTGTAGTAGTCGCGCGTCGGCAATGGATCGAACTTGTGATCATGGCACTTGCAACACCGCATCGGCATCGACAGAAACGACTGTCCGACATTATGAACAAGATCATCCAGGTACAGTTGACGAGCCTCATCCTGGGGGACCATCGCAGTACCCCAAGGTCCCAGTCTAAGTAAACCTGTCGCGATAAGTGCTTCAGGATCACCCGGTTTGAATTCATCGCCAGCGATTTGTTCGATGATGAATTCATTGATCGGTTTGTCATCATTGAAAGCACGGATGACATAATCTCGGAATCGCCAAGCATTCGATCTTTCGTAGTCATTAGAAAAGCCGCCTGTGTCGGCATAACGAACAACATCCAACCAGTGCTGAGCCCAGCGTTCTCCGTAATGCTTTGAATTGAGCAGGTGATCAATCAAATGATTCCATGTTTTGTCACGATCTCGCTGCCAGTCTTTTTGAAGTGCATCAACCTCATCAGCGGTCGGAGGCAGTCCCGTGAGATCGTAGTAAGCGCGCCGTACTAAAGTTCGAAACTCAGCAGGTTCCGCAGGAGTGACATCTGCCTCTTTCAACTTATTGTTGATGAAGTAATCAATCGGGTTAATGGTATCTTCAGGAATTGCAGGCTTGTTTACTGGCTGAAACGCCCAGAGATCTTCTTTTTGATAACGTCGATAGGTCCAGTCGTCTGCGATTCCGCCGCTGGTGTCGACGATGACTCCGTCCGCATTTTCACGGACTGTCCATTCTTGTTTTTGAATTTCGTGGCGAGCATCAGCATCGGGCCAAGGTGCGCCGGCAGCGATCCATTGTCGGACCTGCTCCGTTTCTTCTTTTGTTAAACGATCATTCTCCTTGGGCGGCATCTCCATGCCTTCCCAGAGGACAGCATCATACAGCGGGCTTTGGTCAGGATGACCTGGAACAAGCGAAGGCTCTTCTGATTCACCACCTTTGATCATGCCTTCTCGTGTGAGCAAATCATAATCGCCCCGCACATCTTCAGGGTCCGCACCATGACAACCAAAGCATTTTACTTTGATCAGTGGATAGACCTTGAGCGCGAACAGTTTCTCCGCTGCCGTTTGGTTGAGAACCTTCTCTTGAGACTCTTCCGCATTGACGGACGTACCAAGAACGAGTTGAAGTGCCAGAGCGACTGTCACGAAGACCTTCAGGCGTGTTGAATTATGGCTTACCATTCAGGTACATCTCCTGGATTTCATTTGGTTTTAATGCAGCAGCGAATAAGGCGAACTCATCAATGCTGCCATTAAGATTTCTAATTGCAAATTCGGCATCAGGCAGAGTCGGTGAATCCCAGTTGCCAATTGATGCAATTCCAATCCGCGTCTGTTTAACTATCTGCTCAGCCGGAATGTTTTCCTGATGAATCGGTTTCCCATTGAGATAATGGACAACTAATCCCGTTTCGGCATTGTACGTCGTCGCCAAGTGTAGCCATTTTCCGCTCATCGAAGGCTTCCAGAACGAAGGTGAGAGAACCTTCTGGTCAGGAGGTCCGACAGTTCCGGGTTCGGTTGGTCGAACGGAGAAATAAATCTGTCCAGTGTGGAGGATTTGCCAGTGTGGTTCACCTTGATTGTAATTATCCGTCAAGAACAGTGAATTAAAGAGACGGTCCAGGCTGTCGATTTTCACCCAGCAGGCGAGCGTTAGAGAACTGTACTCTCCAGGAATTTGTAGGCGAACGCGATCACCCGGGCGTTTGAATTCGAGAGCAGATTTCGATTCCCATCGTCCGGGAACTTGAGTTGCTCCAACGATTGCGCCGTCTAGTTCTGTATTCGCTGGTTCTGTGAGGTTATGGAGTTTACGTTCTGCTAGATCATCATTTTCAAAACCATAATAGGCAACGAGGCGCGAGTCTTGCCGAAGTTGTTCCGTCCAGTTTTGCCAGCGTTGATAGCGATGACTTCGCTGACCCTGATCTCTTGTTTCTAAGGTTGAAATGTCAACAAATTGATTGGGCGTTACATTCAATGCTTGAAGCTTTCCGTTGCCTGACCGTCTCATCGCTTGACCCGTTGTCAGCGATTGTTTCTCCGCTTGTGGGAGATGCAGTTCGACTTCACCATCAAAAACTTGGACGTCTGAACCTTCTTCGGTGACAGAAAGTCCGAATTCTGTTCCCAAGTCGACGACCTTCATATCATCCACTTCCAGCGAGAAACCTCTCGCTGCGGGAGGAACTTGGGCACGCAAACGACCGTTGCGTACTTG
>JABJMI010000778.1 GCA_018659505.1 Planctomicrobium sp. | reverse complement strand
TATCTTTGAGAGCAGATTTTGTCGACGACATGAAATTCATTTTCCTAGGCGAAAGTGTTGGCTTCTAAAAATCGGAGAATTCATTCCCGAAATCCCCCACGATTGACTGATTATCGGTACCGTACAGAAAAAATCATGAAAGAATGAGTTGACCTTGAACCATTAACCAAAAGATGAGTAAATCAACTCAATACTTCAACATCGTGCTAAGAAAAATGATTGAGTTTGGGAACCAAGATGAAGTTCGCTGGGGAACACTAAATTCGGACGTAGCATTGATCTTTGTCCGCTGTTCACAGTTAGCGAACAAGACGACTTCGCCGGTCTTGCCATGGAATCTCTTTAGATTTCAAATGATCATCAAGAAACTTCAACATCGGCACATATGCAACAGGAGGCGGTTGCCTCATCAGGCTGATCCCCGAAGCTTTTAGTTTGGGGGAAATCAATTCTGCCCGTTCTTCATTCTTCTTAACGGTTGTAAAGTTTTTATGCAACAATTTCGCTGTGCTGAAATCCTGGCTGTCTTCCTGTCCAACGATCACCTGAAACGCAATACCCATAGAAGGATTCTTAAGGAATCCAAGTGAACGAGACGTACTTAATTTGCCTGCTCCTTTATCTGGAGAAAGAAAGACTAAGGCTTGTACATCTTGACCACGTGGAGTTTTTTTAGCGGGTAATGCGTGATCGTCAAACGGTCTTTGTTTCCAGTCAATTTCTGCAAAAGCGGCAGCGACGGGAGCACTAAATCCACTTGCGACAATCGCCATTTTACGCATGTTTAAGTTTTGTTTTTGATGCTCTTCTTGTAGAAAATTCTTAACGGCAGCCATGTCACCCAAAACCATTTTCTGGTAATCATCGTTTCGTACAGGATCGGCTTGATTTTCGAGAACACTTTCTCCATGTTTTCGTAAATCAACAGAGACCACTGCGTAGCCTCGTTTCTGAAGTTCGACAGGAAATGGATTCGTCCCACGTGGAGCAGACCCTTTATTCCAGAACTGTCGAGTCTCCTTTTCACCGTGCAGCAAAACGACGACCGGAGAATTCATCAGACCTGAGCCATTTGCATCCTTCAACGCAGGAAAGTAAGTAATGTGTATCGGAAACTGATCCCCTTCTGACGGAATCACTTGATCTGTCGACTCTTCTTGCGCAAAAATTGCACAGGGCAATAGTCCCAAAGCAAACGCCATAATTATCGGTCTAAGATGTTGACTCATTGCGTATCTCCTAAAAAAATGCAATCGTGTCATTCGCCCGCAACCTATTAAAATCAGGCTGCTCGGCAAAGAATCCGTTACATTATTGCGATGTAGGGGGGAGTATTATTTGAAATTTTAAGTTTGAGACAATCTGAAGACAAGTTGTCAATCAGAAGGTCCGTCACACTCACTTGAAAAGATGAACACCAGACCTACAAGTCTAAATGTCACGGTAGGATAGGTCAATTCGTCTCTGAGATTCTTGAGCAATTTATTCTACTTTTGAACAGCTCTGACACAAATTCCATAATTTTATGTCTTGAGTGTTGTTGCGCATCTTCTTCTGGATAAGTCACCCGAAGAAATCATGCACGGAATTTTAGTGGAATAGGATGGGCAAATATCTCGGTTGCACAACTCTATGAAAGAGCGTGACCAGCGGTGTCTTGGAGCGCTCGAGTCTGCTAACGCTCTCGAACCGGCTGGAATTGAAACCCGCTTTGAATTTTCAAACGATGACGACAATCTAAAGCGATCAACACTTTTCCAAATGAACAATCACAAATTAAACGCTGCACGTAATTCATCAATGACGGTGTCTGACATTGTTGATAATGTCCCAACCGAGAATGCGTTGATCACCGCTTCAGCTGTCGATTCAAGAACTTCCAGGCGATCAAAAGTGTCGAGTACGTTTCTGCCTGTCACGATGACTCCGTCGTTCTCGAGTATTGCTGCCGGATTCGCGTGCGAAATGTAATTGGCAATCTCTTCGCTGTCTTCGTATTGAATCCCATAAGGAACTCGCTCGACATCTCTGAGGAAGACATAACTCTCCGGGATCGTGCGAACGTCAAAAACGGAATCTGTCACACTAAAGGCGGTGGCATTGACTGGGTGTGCGAAGACAATTGCCTCGATATCTGGATGTTTATCATAGATCGCCTGATGAGCCTTCGCGGCTCGACTGGCGTGTTTGCCTGCTTCGCGTTCATTCCCCTTGACGAGAACGAAATCTTCCGCTGTGAGGAGTTCTCGATCCTGTTGAGTTGGCGTTATCAAGAAGGAGTCTTGATCGACTCTTGCAGAGAAGGAACCTTCTGTGCTGATCAAAAGGCGTTGTCGGCAGCCACGACGGATGAAGTCACAAAGTTGGCGGCGTAGCTCTCGCTCATGGGCTGTGGCAGTCGCTGGTTCGTAGGAATCGAAATCGATGCTTCTGGTCGCTGCCCGTTGTAGCTGCTCTTCATTCAGATGATTCACTTGACCGAGTTGCTTCGCTTTGATGAGCGTTTTTCCTGCAAACTCGAATGCTTCGAATCTTTGAAAAGCGTGAGACAATGAATCTCCGCCGACAACAACTCCATGGTTTTCAAGAATCACGCTGTCACAACTTTGAGCAAATGTGGCAGCGATACTCTCTCCAAGTTCCTCGCTTCCCGGACAAGCGTAAGGAGCGAATCCAACTTTGCCTGCCACCGAATGAGCTTGATGGAAAATGTCTGTGCGAGGTGTTTCTCGACAAATACTGAATGCGACAAGTGCAACTGGATGCGCATGGACAACGGCATTGATATCCGGTCGAGATTCGTAAATCGCTTTATGGAATGGAAATTCTGAAGAGGGGGGATGCAGCCCCTCGCTCGATCCATCGGGATGGACACAAACAATGTCGTTCCGCGTAAGATTTCCTTTATCGACCCGGGCGGGTGATATCCAAATATCGCCCGCTTCATCTCGAATCGACAAATTCCCCCCAGAAGTTGTCGTCATGCGGTAGCGATAGATCCGATCCATCGTCTGCATGATTTCATCACGCGGGTGGATGACTGGGCGAGTGTTACTCATGATCAAAATCTTTTATGGAAGAACAAAACGCGGCAGTTTTGAATGCTGCCGCGTTTTGAGAAAAATGAAAGAATCCAATTGACCGACTTATTCAGTCGGAAGCGGACGAACAACCGAAGTGCTGCGGTAATAATCCATGAGCGTCTCGATGGATAGAACTCCTCCGCCCATGCCGCTTTTGTTGACGCCACCATATGGAACGCCGTGGGCAAAAACATTGTGGGCGTTGATCCAACTATTGCCTGCGACCATTGACTCCGCAACTCGCGAGGCTCGATCCAGATCAGAACTCCAGACGCTATTGGCGAGACCGTAATCGGTATTG
>JABJMI010000539.1 GCA_018659505.1 Planctomicrobium sp. | reverse complement strand
TTGATGCCATTTCCCTCGCGTGATTTCATGATGTCCTTTTGCTTCGGAGAGTAACTCCTGTTGCAGTTCGTTATTTCCTTTTGAGCCAGCGACTTTCCAGGCTGCCAAAAGACCTTCGACAGCGACAGATCGAACTTCGTCCGAAATTGGTTTCCCCATCGCGATCTGATCGGTGATCAACTTCAATCCAGAAGCAATCTTGTCCTGATCAAGCTGGACTCGCACTTGCTCTGCCAGGATTTCATCGTTCAGGAAGTTCGCAGTTTCAGCATTTGCGAGACCCTTTAATAAGGCATCCGCTCGATGATAATCATCTTCGAGTCTGGCAAGTTTCGCTCTCAGTAATTTTGCACGAACAGTCCAGTCGGACGCATCGCGAGATTTGCTAAGACTCTCTAATTGATTAGAAACATCAATCAATAGTCCCGCTTTATTTGGACCCGACACACTATTCAGCGCTAGGAACAGATTCGAGCTTGCTTTGAAGTATGCGACTTTATGCTTAAGTTCATTCAACTCATTGAGAGAGAGCGCCCCATCTGCGAGGTCGCTCGCGGATGGCTTTGAAGGCTGGGAAAGTTGAGTTGATTCCAATCTCGCCAGTTCTTGAACAGCTTGTTGATAGTACTGTTGTGCAGCATCCTTAGAGCGAAGGTTGCCGGGATTCACTTCAAAGTCCCATGCTACTGAATCACCGAAGCGGGCAGGTAAGAGTGCCAATTCAGCCTGCACTTCGAGTATTCTCGGATTCTCGGGAAACTTCGTAATGAACTCCGAGAGGAGTCGTTCGGCCTCGTCCCAGAGTTCTTGACGTTGCTCTGAATTTGCATGAGCACCATGTTCAGTGAGCGTCAAAGCTAACTCGATCGTGACGTGTGCTCTCGCATCGAGCAACAGCCGATTGCCATTCAGACGATTAACGGCATAATCTTCTGCGATGAGATATAGCCCACGCTGCCGAAGACCTTCAAAGTAGCGATGATGAATATCGTCAGCAGGCAACAGAACAGGTGTCAGGATGAGGCAAGCAATCAGGAAATAATGAGAAAGTAACCCAGCTAACCTAATGCGGATTGCTTCACCCCACCTACATTTCTTACCAATCTGTCGTAGCACTCTTTGCATTCAACGACCAGTTACCCAGCTTCCGTTGCTATTTGATGATCCGTTGACGAAGTCGTCAATTCTTCGCTTTTCCGTCCCAATACCCAGTTCGCAAAGATTTTCATGTCAACTGCGAGACTAAAACCAACAGGGACGAGAACCAATGTAAAGATCGTGGAAATAATCAGTCCGCCCAAAACGACGCTGCCCAATCCACGATAGAGTTCACTGCCTGCCCCGGCTTGTAGGGTCCAGGAACCGTCTATCGTACGTGCTGGCAATGGAATTACCAATGGCAACATGCCAAGCACAGTCGTTAATGTACTCATGAAAATCGGTCGCACGCGCGTCCGCACGCTATCAACGATTGCTTCACGATATTCCATGCCTTCCTCGCGGATGTTGTTGAGAGACTGATGGACGATCAAAATTGCATTGTTCACGACTGTTCCAATCAGAATCACAAAGCCGAGCATCGTCAACATATCGAGAGATTGTGGAATAAACAGATTCAGAATGGCGAGTCCGGCAAAGCCTCCCACGAGTGCCAGCAAGACACTTGTCATAATGACGAGTGGATAAAAGAACGACTCGAACAACGCTGCCATCAGTAAGTATGTTATGAGCATCGCCAGTATGAGATTTCCTTGCATGGCCCGGCGAGTTTCGCTCAACTCATCTGATGTTCCTGCGAGTTTAATTTGATATTGCCCGCCCGCCATCAGCGGAGATTCCAGCAATGGTCTCCGAATTTCTTGATCGACTTTCTCGATGGCTGTTTCGAGAGGCATTAACGGCGAAGGTTTAATTTGAATTCCAATCGAGCGTTGACGCTCGTCGTGCTTCACATTCTCTGGACCTCCAATGGCTGAGATCTCTGCAATATCACCCAAGTTAATCAACTTCCCGGTCGGCGTGCTGATTGGAAGATTCGCCAGATCTTGAGTCTGCCTCGCGAATTCATCTGCACCATAAATGACTAGATCGATTTTACGAGAGTTATGCCAGTAGTCTCCTGCAAAAGCTCCATCGACCAGTGCATTCACTGCATAACCAAGGTCTTCTGTCGAAATACCTGCATCCGCAGCGATCTCAGGACGTGGCGTAATATGCAGTTCTGGGTTTGTCGATTCGAGATTCTGTTTTGGCTGCGCTTGATGCCCTTCTGAGGGGGGAAAGACTCCTCGGTCTTGATATTTTCCAATTCCCATCGTCATTTGAAAGACTTCGCCTCCTATCTGATTTAAGCGCGACATATCCGGTCCTGAGACTTCGACATCGATGCCGCGACCGCCACTTAGTCCACCTGAAAACAGACCACTTTGTGAGACAATCGCAAACATGCCAGGAACCTGACTCGCTGACCGTTGCATGACGGGAACAAGTTTTCCTGCCTCAAGTTCTTCAACAGCAGATGCCCCCATAAATAGGTTTGCGCCTCGAGCCACGAAGAAGAAATTCTTCATGATTGGACCATCAAGAGCCTTCGCTTCTGGTGAACCAGGTTCGGCTTCCCAGTAGGGTGAGAATTCAGCTTCCAGCCCTTTGCCGATATCAATCATGTGGTCAAGATTATATCCAGGAGGTGGTAATAAGATCGCAAATACAAGATTCCGATTTCCTTCAGGGAGATATTCTGTCTTAGGCAAGAGTAGCCACGCTCCAAACAAAGAGGCTCCGACAAAACCAATGACGATCCCAAGTCTCAATACCAAACCGCCTCGAACGGTTAATACCCAACCCATGAAATCAGCGAATTGATCAATAGCCCATTCGAGGGGTCCGCGACGTTTCTTTTTGTTCCGTTTTGCTTCCGAGGCAGGGTCGTGTTCTTTTAAAATCCGCTGTGAGGCTGCTGGAATCACAGTAATGGAAACCAGAAGCGAAAGACCGACTGCACAACTAATTGCGATGGCAATATCTCGGAAGAGTTGACCAGCTTGGCCCTCAACGAAAATTACAGGCACGAACACCGCCAAAGTTGTGAGGGTCGAAGCGAGAACCGCTCCCCACACTTCTTTCGCTCCCTTCGTCGCTGCGACTTTGGGAGATTCACCCAGTTGATAATGTCTGTAAATGTTTTCCAGCACAACAATGGCATTGTCGACCACCATCCCGACAGCGAACGCCATTCCCGCCAGACTAATCACGTTAATACTTCGACCAAATCCGCGAATGAAAATAAACGAGGCGATAATACTGATCGGAATCGACATCCCAACAATGATCACGCTGCGCGGACTGCGCAGGAAAATCAACAAGACCAGAATCGCTAATGAGCCCCCGATATAGATGTTTTGAGAGACAAGATCGGTCGCTGCGTAGATGTAATCGGTTTGGTCATAAACCTGTTCAATGTAGACCCCTTTCTGAGCGAGGATCCCCATGTTTAATTCTTCGATGGCAATTCGTAGACAGTTACCGTAGCGGACTCGTGCTTCTGCTAAGTCGACTTCTGTGATCGCTCCGTCACCATCGATATCAAGATCTGCACGCGGTGGTCCCATGATTTCGAGGACATTGGTTCCCGGCGCTTGCTCACAGTTGATGGCGAGTCCCGCGACGCCCTTCTGCCGAACGATTCCATCGGGTTTTTTATAATCGATTTGAACCGTCGCGATGTCACGAACGTAGACGGGTGAGTTGTCGCGAATCGCAACAATCGTACTGCCGACTTTCTCTGGCGTGTCGAACTGACCAATGGTCCTGACGACATTGCGGTGCTTGCCTTCCCAGATATCTCCCGCAGAGGTGTTTTTGTTTTCGCCTCTGAGTGCGCGGCGAAGGTCGCCAATCGTGAGGTGATAGGCTGCCAGCTTCGCAGGTTGAATAACAACTCGAAGTTCCTGATCACGACCACCGACAATGTTCGAATTTGAAATTCCCGGGATACGCTCAAACTTCGCTTCAATGAAATCCTCAGCGAACTTCCTCATCTTTGTCGGATCGGGACGACCATCTAAAAGTGCATTGACCTCAGGATGGAGACGAGCCAGTTTATGCAGCGACGCGAGATCAGGCTCACGTGAGCCATCAGCAAACTTCTTCAAATCGTCTGATCGATTTGGGTTCTTTTTAACGAATTCTTGAACCTCTTCGCGAGTCGGTGGTATCGGTTTCAAGATAATCCAGGCAATGAAGTTTCCCCCCTGTTCCCCTTCAGTGATTGTCGGTTCGGAGGCATCTTCAGGATATTCCTGCACCTGATTCAGTTTGTCGCTGACCTTGGCACGCGCCGAGGCGAGATCGAATCCAACTGGGAATTCCAGAGTAATTGTTCCGACGGAATCTTTGCTCTCGCTTTTGAATTCGACGAGACCTTCGACACCTTTGAGCTGTTCTTCCTGCTCGTCGATAATCTCGCGCTCAACTTCTTGCGCACTCGCTCCTGGCCAGCGTGTGGTGACGGTAATCGCTGGCTTGCTGACATCGGGTGTCAGTTGAACCGGTGTTCGCGTAAACGCCAAAGCCCCAAACAAAACGGCAAGAATGACACCAACAGTCACCTTCACCGGGTTCTGGCAAGAAAATTCAATGGGGTTCATACCCGCGTGCCTCAATGCCTTAATACTTGGCGGATTGCCATGCGTTGGAGTGTAAAAAGAATAACAAAATCACATTAGTTCACAGACGATTTTTAAACAGTATGTTCTTGTCTGAAGTGATTTATTCATAGGCGAAAAAAATACTACTTCTACAAAAATGTAATTATCTCAGGGATTTCTGGGAATTATTCAGGAGATTCTCATCTCTATTTTAGAGAAGCAAGTCACAGATTGAAAACAGTTCGCAAAACCAAATTCTTGGTGATTACTCTCTTAGAGGAGATTGAGGATGTTTTTACGCACGCTCTCATTTCGGTCAGCTTTCTTGGCGTCGATCTTCGCAATTCTCATTTTCCAAGGCTGCGGTGATACAAAGCACGATAACACTGAGCAAAGCGCTCTCGATATTCAAGAGTCAACTAAGAATTTCTCTTATGGAGAGCCTGAAATCAGCAGATTTGAAGAAGCCAGTGAATCCTTAATTGCTCCTGCTGTAAGTCCTGCGAAGGACGCCTCTCCGAGACCAACGGAAGGGGAATCACCTCGCCTTTCGATGCAGAAGTCGGAAGAGTTTTCTTCGGGAAAAAGAACTCCCAGTGAAATCGCTCAAGTTGAACTTCAACAAAGGGGAAGTTCTTTGCCTCTGACCCGTCCGCGGCATGAGACATCGAACGAAGGCTATTCCGAAATAGTTGAAAATGGATTCCTGAGTGTCTCTGAAAGCCCACGATCAACATTCTCAATAGACGTTGA
>JABJMI010000795.1 GCA_018659505.1 Planctomicrobium sp. | reverse complement strand
TTCTGAACGTACCTGACCGACAATACGTGAGCGGTCCGACTTTGCGTCTTCTGGGACAATATTGATCTGCACAGCGGCTTCCGAAGAATCGGAAGGGAGCGTTGAGGAAAATAGCAAAATCGATCGACCAAGTTGAATCTGATCTCCTTGCTTTAAAGGAGATGATTCGACTTGCTTCCCATTGACAAAAGTTCCATTTGAACTGTTTTTGTCGACAATTAACCAGCGATCATTCTCGAAGGTGAAGTCGGCATGTTGCCGGGACATCTCGGTATCTAAGATACGTGAGTCGTTATGGACACCTCGCCCGATACTGAGCTTATCGGTACTCAGCTCAATGCGACTCCCTTGCCCTGGTCCTTGAATGACCAGTAGTGTCGCTTCTGGCACAGTGCTACCTCGCAGTGAGAAATTTTTATCTGCAAAAACACATTCTCTAAGGGGAAATGCGACTTGCCTGAATTTACTTCCAGTATTTTTGAGTTACCCAGAAAGAGGTTCCAATCAAGCAGGCAATCGCTAATCCGAAGGAGATCAAGTTTGGATACCATGCCAACTTCAGAGCAAGCGAGGGGACCATCATTTTGAGAATCACAGGCAACATCGGGATGATGGCGCTCCAGCAAATAAACAGGATTCCATACTGCTTACGTTCTTTTTTCTCCTCTGGAGAAAGTTGATCGAAAGAACTGGAAGAAGCCGATGAAGATTTCGTTTTTCCCGATTTAGAACTTTTCTTTGACGGAACTGCATCCATGTTCGATGACGAGATTTTTGCCTCATCACGCATCCCAGGTGCATAATATTGCGCTATCGCCTGATTGACTGCCCTGGGTGACACAATGACTGGTCGAATCGGAACACCCGCTCTTAAGCGGAGTTCTTCTTCGGTTTCATGGTCGAGTTGATCAATGCAAGCAACAAGAAGTTGTCCATCATCGACAAACAAGGGGATGAAGGAATTGCGTTTGACCATGACACGCGGAACAAGATCCAGCGCATCGTCTTCCGGAAACATGTCGTCCAGATCAACATAGGAATAGCCAAGTTGGACTGCCAGCGCTTGGGCAGCTTTGGTCGGATTGACAAGCTTCATCTGCACGACAGCATCGCGATGACTTAAACCACGTTTGCTGGCAAACTCTTCTGCTTCACCTTGTTGGTCACGTGAAATGTCACCATTTCTCACGAGGACATCCAACAGCGGCTGGCGACCGAACTCATCGACTTCTGCTTCGAATTCTCGCCCTAAACCCTCATCGTATTCACGCTTGCGAGTTGTGTCTGTGAGACACAACATCGCCTTCGCCATTTCATTGAGTAGATCTTGAGACTGAACCGAATATTGTCCGGTCGCGTACTTTCGAACATGACCATTCAACTTCTTATAGTGAGCGCGGATTTTCTCCGAATCATCTTCAAAGCGTACGATTCTGAGCAATTCATAATGATCCGGAGGACGCGGTCCCTCGGGGATTCCCAACCATTCCTTGTAGACATCCATAAATGAAAACTCTCAATCCGTACCCTGAAAATTCAACTCAAACTTCACTCACACAATTGGCGTCAATTACTCAACTTGGTAATCGCTTGCCAGAGTCTGGAAAGCATCTACATTTTCATTTGTGAGACCTGAATCTCTGACAATTTCGGTTTTCGCGACGACATTTCCAGTCAACTCAATCGCTGTCGCGGAGAAACGACCGTTCTTATCGTAACTGTAAGTGATTTCGACTGGCGATCCGGCAGGAAGGTCAGCAGGCAGGTTTACAATTCGGAAATCTCCAATCGTTGTACAGGCATCTGGATCAGATGCATCACCTTCGAGTACACAAACGTGAACACGTTGCTGGTTCGCTGTGTTCGTTTTGAACTTTTGTTTGACTTCGACCGGTAACGATGAATTCTTAGGAATCATGATGTGATTAATTTTCCGCGATTTCTCTTGCGGATCACTAATCTTCACTCCAAGAGAGTGAGAATTGACATCGGTTGCAGAAACCAGCCGCAAGCGGTTGATCACAGCTTTCGCTAGACGGCTGTCACCACCTGTTGCTCTTGCTTCCAAAATCGCTGCATGAATAGCAGCTCCCTGAGAAACAGCTTCTTCTGGACTGACATCACGGGACGGATCTAACCCTGTGACATCTTTCAACATTGTTTCAACGACCGGCATGTAAGTCGATCCACCGACCAGAACGAGCTCATCGAGTTCACCCTTTCCGACGCCCGCTTGCTGCATCACAAGTTCGGTTGTGTCGCGAGTTCGTTGCATGAGGTCGCCGGTCAGACGCTCGAAATCGCCGCGAGTCAATGCAATCGTGACGTTTTTGCCCTTATAGTATGCACTAATCGGGATCTGTGCTCGTTCACTCAAGTCACGTTTTGCCTGCTCACATT
Source organism: Planctomicrobium sp. (assembly GCA_018659505.1). Lineage (GTDB taxonomy): Bacteria > Planctomycetota > Planctomycetia > Planctomycetales > Planctomycetaceae > Thalassoglobus. Next base: position 13,147 of record JABJMI010000795.1, on the reverse strand, counting down.
CTTGAGTCAGTTGCATCAATGTTTCAGGATCTTCACGTGGATCCAATTGATGTTTCGTATGGAATTCTTCAGCGATATGGTCGACGATTCGTCGACTCCAATCGAGTCCACCTAGCATGACATCGCCATCTGTAGCGAGCACTTTGAATGTGGTCGCTGTATAGCGAACAACGGTGACATCGAAGGTTCCTCCTCCGAGATCGTAAACCATAATTGTTCGTTCACCATCAAAGGCATCAGGACGACCGAGATGACCTTTCTGCCAAGCGTAGGCAAGAGTTGCAGCTGTTGGCTCGTTGATGATATCGATCACGTTCAAGCCAGCGATTTTCCCGGAATCCTGCGTCGCTTTGCGACGTACATCGTTAAAGTAATACGGAACGGTAATGACCGCATTTGCGATGGGACCGATGCTCTTCTCTGCGTCTTGCTTGAGCTTTTTGATGATCAACGCCGAGACGAATTCTGGAGTCAGTTTCTTGTCTTGATAGACGACAAAGAAATCTTTGTTGCCCATTTGTCGTTTAATGGCTTCCACGATATTACGAGGATTTTCAATGGACATCCGTTCAAAGGTGGGACCAACGATGACCTTGCCTTCGTCGCTGAGAATGACAACTGAAGGAGTGATTGTGGTCCCTTCAGCGTTTTCAACAGCGACAGGGTTGCCCTCTCCGTCGATTTGGGCAATAGCTGAATAGGTCGTGCCGAGATCGACGCCGACTGTTTGACCTTCTTGGATTTCCATTATGTTTCCTTTAACGATATATGATTCGCTGGTTTCAGCAATAAGTGATTTTATTAGCTTTGATTAAATCGACTGAGGATAAATAGTCTGTCTCTTGAACGAGACGAAGTGATTTGATGATCGCATATTCTGACGACGGGTTGCACCATATTCAAGCGAACGCTGATGAATCCCTAGCGAATGAAAGAAATGAAGTCGATTTCTCCGACTGAGTACAGTGAATTAAGTTGCTGATCTGCCGAACACCATCATCGTAATGTCGTCATTCTGTGGTCGACCGTCGGCGTGTTTGCGGACGTCTTCTCGTATTGTTTTTCCCATCACTTTCACATCTGGATCACAATTACAAATCAAATCTCTTAAGCGTTCCATTCCATAGAGTTCGCTCTCAAAATTCATGGCCTCGCTGACACCATCTGTATAGAGAACGACAGTCTCCCCAGGAGCGATTCCGCGTTCACGTGTTTCAAAAGGAAACCCTTCCATGACTCCGATGGGAACTCCGACAGCATCGTCGTCGAATTCTTCCCAGGTTCCGTCAACCTTACGGATAATTGGAGACATGTGCCCAGAGTTCACGACGGACATGGAATGGTTAACTGTGTCGAGGATGGTGAGCACGAACGTCACAAACCGACCTTCAGTCGCTTTCGCACACATGTGATCGTTAATTGCCATGACTGCTTCGCCCGCATCGGTGACGAATTCACTGACGCTGCGTACAACACTGGACATTCTTGACATTACTAATGAAGCAGGAACACCTTTCCCAGCGACGTCCCCAAACGCGAGCCAGATCTTGCCGTCTCGAGTTGGTATCACATCGTAGTAATCGCCACCAACGGCTTGGGCAGAATCATAAGATGTAAAAAATGAGTAATCAGGCAGATCGGGCAGAAACTCAGGCAGGAGAGCCTGTTGAACGCCACGAGCGATGTTCATCTCTCCTTCCTGCTTTTGTTTTTCCACAAAAGATTGCAATAGGCGAGCACTCTCGTAGGCCAGAGCTGCTTGTCCCGCGACAGTGACCATGATTTCGAGGTCTTCGTTCCGAAACTGCATCATCGGGTTTTGCGTGTCGATATTGATCACGCCGACCGGCTCACCCTGCAAGTCCAGCATCGGGACACACATCATCGACCGAATTGGCAGTGCAGAGATCGACTCGCTGGCATCGAAACGTGTGTCACTGGCAGCGTCTGCAGAAAGAATTGCTTTTTTCTGTTCCAGAACTGAACTCAAGATCGTTCGACTCAACTTGACTGTGGCGTCTTCATCTTCCCGGCGATGCTTCATTGCCCGGGGATTCATTTTTCCGGTCTTCGAATCCTTAAGAAGAATGCAACCACGGTCGGCAGCTGGGAAAATTGTAAATAATGAGTCGAGAATTTTTGGCAAAAGGGTTTCGACCTCTAATGTCCCCGCCAATGCGCGGCTAATGTCCAGGACAGCTTTTAATTTCTCTTGTGGACGAGAATCAAGAATGCCGAGTGTTGAACTGTCCAGCGATCCAACAATCGTCGAAGAACCATCATCGGATTCGCTGACCTCCAGAGTTCCCATGTTTGCCGCGTTTTGCAGGGCATAAGATGCTGAACTGTCATCGTCATCTTGATCCGAATCGAAACGCATTAACATCGGACCAAATTTCACCCGATCATTTGTTTTGAGTTTTTGGCTCCCCTCAATTTTCTGATCATTCAGAAACGTACCGTTTCCACTTCCCATATCCTCGATAGAGAAATGAGAACCGTCTCTTACTACTTTAGCGTGCCTTCGAGAAACCATATTGGAAGGCAATTGAATATCGCATTCAGGCAATCGACCGATAACGGTTTCGTCTTGCGTCAATTCAAACGGAGTGGCTTGACCATCCTGAAGAAGTACCATCTTGCTCATGAAATTTCTCTCCGAAATGAATCGGTGAAGTTGCCCAAATTACAGTTTAAAGAATCATGACCTGACTGTTTAATCAGGTACAACAATTCTCATCTTACAATACTTACTGTTACAGTGAAGTTTTTAAACATTAAAAATTGTCTCAACATTCCCTCGCAGAATCTGTTTGCCGAAGTCCAACGCTTGTTCCTCAGTCCAACCTCGTCCAACAACAAAATCTGTAGCAAGAACTTTCGCCAACACTCTTCGATACATGCGGAACTTAGGAAGTGCGAATTCAAGTTTGTACATGTCGCTGTAGTAGCCGATCTGTTTCGTGCGGGGAACCGCTTCCAGTCGGCTACGTGTGTCAATCTCGATATAGGTTGGGATATTGGAATACCACCAGTGACCGTTTGTGACAACATTCGGAAAGATCCACGAATAACTCACAAGCTCTTGATTACTGGTGCTGCCCAATACTGAAACGGGGAAGGTGACATCAGGGAAGGCATTAAATAGTTGTTTATACTGAAGTAATGAGACACGTTTGTCAAAAAGATCTTGCCCTTGATAGACACCATTTTCGTAAACCTTGCGATTCACGCCGATCATCAGATCGAAGGGCAGCTTGTGCTCAGAGCAAAACTCAGCGATGGTCCAGAAGACAAACGACGACAGCATTTCCTGTTCAGTCGAAGTCAGTCGTTGACCTTTGACAGTTCTCTTCATCACCGCTGCCGCAGCGCCTGCATCAACTTTAGCAGGTGAGAAATTTGGAGGCAGAGAAATGGCACATGCTTTCACATTGTTGCTGACGAAATGCGCGAATAACTTACCAGTGGCTTCTCTGAAGGAGGCAGCGTCTCCGACTTCAATCCCGGATGCAGCATTCAGTCTGTTGCGGACAGACTTTTTCAGGAAGTGAAAGACGAGGTCATCCGTTCTCAAGCAAGGGATGTAAAGATTCGTATCAAATCCTTCGAGCTTGTCGTCGAAATCATTCGTCAGAAAGACTTTCTCCAGCTTACTCTTTTCGAGAACCTGTTGTTCCCAATTCTCTTCGGACATTTTGGCGAGAGCAGTATCGTACAGGTTCTCCCAGTTGTCTTTCGTTATCCGGTCATCCGTGAAGCCGAAAAATTCCCGGCACATGTCCAACAACCAATGGACTTGAATTGTATTATCCAGGTCGGTCAACTTTTCGACCAGACGCCCCACTTTTGTTTTTGGGTCGAGTCCTTCTTCTTCAATGAGCCCTTTGTCGAGTCCAGCAGAATGCGCCAACTCTGTGTAATAATGATATCCCATGATATCTGCCAATGTCTTAGAAGCGGCAGCGTGTGGGTCAATATGTGTGTGTGGATCGATCAGAAACAGTTGTTCTAATTCGTTGAAGAGAGTTGCTTCGAGGGATGTCGTCATAGTTTTGGAGACTTCTTTGCAATAAACAATGTATTGCAACAGTTTCGTCATTGACGATGTGGACTTCAACCGTCAGACGACTTCGATTCTTCCGAACTGCAAACCTTATTACGAATCTCCGCCTCACGATCCAATGGACATTTCAGAGAGATTCGCCTAGATGTTTCGCCAATCGTCTCGATTTCAATACGAATGAGTCTTTTGGGCAACACGTCAGCGACACGATCTGCCCACTCAATCAAACAAATATTATCAGCTCCCAAAAGTTCATCCGCTCCCAGTTCAAGAAATTCATCCGTGTCGTTTAAGCGATACGCATCGATGTGACAGACAGGTACGTCTCCATCATATTCTTGTATCAAAACAAACGTCGGGCTGTTGACCTCTTCCGGGTCGACTCCCAATTGTTTTGCAATTGCCTGGGTCAGATGAGTTTTCCCAGCACCCAGGTCACCAATCAAAGCAATCACATCTCCGATCCGCAGAACCTCAGCCAGCTGCACACCAAACAGTTGCGTTTCTTGAAGAGAGTGGACATCAATTGAGAATGTGTGCATATCGGATGAAATGCTGGATCGGGCTTGTCGGAATTTAATAAGAGCTGATGATCTGGTCTCGAAATATCGTTCAACCGTTTAGCTGCACACTTAATGTGTGCAGCTAAACCGCTTGAGTTTCGAATCACGTATACCGAACTTCGCGGTGTTGTTCTTCGAAATACTCTGTCAGCAAGCTATCGGCTTGTAACAAACCTTTTCTGGTCAAGCGAACGGTGTCGTCTTCGACCGTGAGGTATCCGGCTTTCTCTTGATTCGCTAATGGCTCAGCAAATTCTTTTAACGGGTCAACGCTGAACTTATCTCGGAATGGCTGCGCGGGGACGATGCCTTCTTTCATTTGCAGGATCCATTCACGAATGAGTTTTTGATGCTCGGTCGGGACCATTGCACGATTGACCGGTAGCTCTCCCGATTGAACAGTCGTCATGTAATCTTCGAGTTGGTCTTTGTTCTGATAGTGGACACCTTGTAGATGTCCGAAACTGGATACGCCGACTGCGACCAGGTCGCTGCCACGGAACAGATTGTCACGATACACGAAACGATCTGTATCCAAGCTTTTTACGAGTTCATTGCCGCTGGAAATTTGATACCCGGCAGCGAGGAATTGATCCATCGCTTCACTCGCCCAGCGTCTCTTAGTTGGCCAGTCAGCGACTGGTGATTGGACACCATCTTCCAGGATTTCCTTGGAATAGACGGTATTCCAGGGGAGTTCCATTTGATAAACGGTGAGGTTATCCGGCTCCATTTCAAGAGCTTTCTCGACACACTTTTGCCAGTTCTCATCTGTCTCACCAACCATCCCGGCAATCAAGTCAATATTCACTTCAGGGAAACCGACCTGTTGAATCCACTCGTAGGCTTTGAGGATTTCCGGTGAAAGATGCGCGCGACCGTTCTCTTCAAGCAGTTCGTCATTGAAGTTCTCGACTCCTAATGAGACTCGCGTGACACCGATTTCTTTTAGAGGCTTGACCGTCTCGAGACTGAGGGTACCCGGCTCACATTCAAAGGTGACCTCTTCTGCGTTGTCCCAGGAAACAGATTTGCTGAGACGTTCCCGCAGCATGAGAAGTTGTTTCGAACTGAGGTACGAAGGTGTCCCGCCGCCGAAGTAAACAAACTTCAAGACGCGGTCCTTGATCGCTGGCTGATCGCGCAGCAGTTGCACCTCTTTGTCGAGAGTGTCGACATAGTTCTTAATCGTTTCTGCGTTCTGTTGTGTGTAAACACGAAAGTAACAGAACTTGCACCGCTTACGACAGAAAGGAATATGCAGGTACATCCCCATCGGCACGCTGCGATCCGGTTCTGCGTTCAGCACTTCATGAAACTTGGGAGCGAGATCCTTCTTCCACTGCGAGAACGGTGGATAGTTCGAAACGAAGTAGCTGCCAATTTCGGTTGTTGCTGTTGTCTCACTTGCCATATGTTTTATCACATCGAAGAAGAAAAAATCTTTTGAAGGCTATTCCCGCGTAATGCTGGAATTAAAATTATATGCAACAGCGAGGCGAACTTCGACCCGCAAAGTTTCTTTCTTCAAGCGGATTTAGAATCGAATAAACCAGCTGACTTGTTGTAGTGATAACGAAATTTGTAAGCTTGAGGATCACCAGAACATCTGTCTGCACATCTCAATTTCGATTAAGGGGTGTGTTGTTGAGTCAGATTATCGACTTCATCTAGTATAAGGGCAAAGATATGAATCACGGCTACAACTCGATGAAGCAGATCAAGACACCGCCGCTCTTGAAAATGATTGGTCTGTCTGAAATTGGAAACGATTATCACTTCCAGGGTAAGTTGGGACTAATTCTTGAGTATATGACGCAGACGAAACCTGCACTGAAAGTCGAATCAACGGGAGATCTGCCGGGCAGCACGGACAAAATTGTTGTTGATATCAACGATATTGCTCTCACCGCAGTTCAAGAATATCAAAAGGCGGTTGTCTCAGCGACGCCGGGTGCGAATGTTGTCATGGCGTTGAGGGATGCTCTTAAAAGCTCGAAATCAAAGCCAATGGTCGTCATCTTACGAAATGGAAAAACAGCTCCTCCAGTGACTGCTCCGATTCGCTTTGAAATCAGTTCACCAGCGACATTAGCAGAAGTTGCTGAAGGAATTGCAATCGCACTGAAGCCATCTAAGAAAGCTGCTGGGGGTGCTGCAGCAAACAAAGCCGCACAAGTCCTCGTCGCAGGAGCCAAGACAACTGTTAAAGTCTTGAAATGCTTGGGCTAACAGAGCGGTAGAAATTTATCTCAGGTGAAAGGCGTTTTGAAGTGACTCAAAACCCGCTTGACCAGCTTTGGAGTCGACGACGGCACTCATACGGATTTCGCTGGTGTTGATCATTTGGATATTGATATTTGCATCAGCGAGAGCTTTGAACATTCTCTCTCCGACGCCAGTGTGTGTTCTTAATCCAATGCCGACGACCGTCAGTTTATCGATCTCAGCTTCATGGCTGACGGTGGCGTTCTCCCAACTCGCTGCGAGGTCTTCGGCGAGTGCTAAACACTTTTGCAAGTCGGTTCTTGGAATAGTGAAAGAGACCTCAGCGTGACCAGTATCGCTAACATTTTGGACGATCATGTCGACCATGATGTTTTTATTCGCGACAGCACTAAAGAGTTGAGAAGACGAACCGGGAAGATCGGGGATATGATGCAGCGTCACACGCGATTGTGATTCGTCGAGCAAGACTTCGCTAACAACGATGTCTTCCATGTTCGCCAGTTTTCCGACAATTTCAGAGAGTAACTTCTCGTCGCTATTCACGTCTAAGCGTTGCTCTTTCGCCTGTTGAATCCCAACTGCGGGTGACTGTGGAAGTTCGGTTTCCATATGGAAACCTTGATGAACTGCCAGCAGTGCTTCATCACAACGATCTCGTTCGACCAGCACAGAGATTTTGATCTCGCTGGTGGTGATCATCTCCAGGTTGATCCCTTTCTCTAACAACGTCTGAAACATTTGTGCCGCAACTCCCGAGTGGCTTTGCATCCCGCTCCCGACAACAGAGACCTTAGCGACATTGGTTCCGCTGCGAATCGTGCCTGCTCCCAGAATTTTGACTGCCTCGTTTGCTGCGGTTAACGTATCGGCTAAGTCTCCTTCGGGGACAGTAAATGAAACAGTCGCTTTGCCATCGACAGCGACGTTCTGAACAACCATATCCACGGGGATTTTTCGCTTCGACATGCAAGCGAATATGCTACTTGTCACCCCCGGTTGATCGGGGAGGTCAGCTAATGTGACTCGGGCTTCGTTACGAGCAAGGGCAAGACCTGAAACGACACGCGATTCACCCAGATTGGCAATCAGCGTTCCTTCACCATCAGCGAATGAAGGACGAACCCGCAGCGGAACGCGGAATTTCTTCGCGAATTCAATCGAACGTGAGTGCATGACACCCGCTCCTAAACTGGCAAGTTCCAACATTTCATCATACGCCAGTTGAGAAACCTTTCTCGCTTCGGTAACCACACGAGGGTCTGTCGTAAAAACTCCCTCGACATCGGTGTAAATCTGACATTCATCAGCTTTCAATGCTGCCGCGAGTGCAGTCGCCGTTGTATCGCTGCCGCCTCTGCCCAGAGTTGTGATGTTCATTTCAGGATCGACTCCCTGAAATCCGCAAGCGATTACGATCTCACCCGCATCCAAGTGCTTGCGAATTCTCTCTGTAGATATCGATTCAATTCGTGCTTTAGAAAATGTGGAGTCGGTAATGATTCCGATTTGACCACCAGTGAGGCTGACAGCTTTTTCGCCCAGCGAGTGAACCGCCATTGCCATCAGCGAAACTGATTCTTGCTCGCCAGTTGAAAGCAACATGTCCATCTCGCGGGCGGCTGGTTGATCAGACATTTCGGCAGCGAGCCGAACGAGTTCGTCCGTTTTCTTACCACGAGCGGACACAACCATCACGACCTGATGCCCAGCTTGTTTCGTAGCGACTGCACGGGCAGCGGCTGCGCGAATTTTATCAGCATTGGCGACGCTTGTTCCGCCGAATTTTTGTACAATAATAGACACGTAAACAGCTTTCCGGAATTCCGCGAATCAATGTTTCGAATTCGCTTGAGATCGAATCTCTTAATGAGTTAAGCAGACAAGTTTAGCTGCACACATTATGTGTGCAAATCCTCACGCGTTGTAATAATCGCGATACCACTCAACAAAGCGTTCAATCCCGACATCAATAGACGTTGATGGAGTGTACCCGGTCGCTTGTTGTAGTGCGTCAATATCCGCATAAGTCGCGGGGACGTCGCCCGGTTGCAATTCGAGCAAGTTTTTCTCGGCTGTTTTGCCCAGTTCCTTTTCTAATGTTTCAATCATCGTCAGCAATTCCACCGATTGGTGATTGCCGATGTTGTGGATCTTGTACGGTGCTTTGGATGTCGCTGGATTCGGTTCGTCACCGTTCCATGTCGAATCGGGAGTCGCTGGATTGTCGATGACGCCGCAAACCCCGGAAACGATATCATCAATATAGGTGAAGTCGCGTCGCATTTTTCCGTGGTTGAAAACGTCGATAGGTTTCCCTTCCAGGATCGCCTTTGTAAACAGGAACAAAGCCATATCGGGGCGCCCCCAAGGACCATAGACGGTGAAGAATCGCAATCCGGTTGTCGGCAATCCGTACAAATGGCTGTAAGAGTGTGCCATCAGTTCGTTCGATTTCTTTGAAGCTGCATATAAGCTGACAGGATGATCGACGTTATCGCTGACGGAAAATGGCATTTGAGTGTTTGACCCGTAAACAGAACTGCTCGACGCATAGACGAGATGTTTCACGTTATTGTGACGGCAACCCTCCAACACATTCAAAAAGCCAACGATATTACTTGAGATGTAGGAATGCGGATTGGTCAACGAATAACGGACCCCAGCTTGGGCTGCCAGATTCACCACGACGTCAAATTTTTCTTCCTGGAAGAGTTCTGACATCACGGTCTGATCGACCAAGTCAATCTTTTCGAAGCGGAATGATTCATGCGGCGAAAGCTCTGCTAGCCGAGCTTCTTTCAATTCAACGCTGTAGTAATCATTCAGATTATCAATGCCGACGACTTCCTCACCTCGCTCGAGTAACTTTCGCGAGAGATGAAATCCAATAAACCCTGCGGCGCCTGTGACCAGAATTTTCATTGAAGATTTTATTCCTGATGAATTTATGCGGTGACTAATCCCGCATTGCTTCGAATGTGAGTCGTACTGAAAGTCGCTTCGTCAATGTTGACACGCTCGATAATTTCCGTCCTGACCGCTAGTCTACCGGCTATTAGTAATAATGAAAATCAACGGAACTCAGCATGACTGCACAACCAGTATTGATCAACGGGAAATGGCGAGCTTCCAGCGGAGCAGATTCATTTCAGGCAACGAATCCGGCGACAAAGGAGCAACTCTCTGAAGTTTATCCTGTTAGCCCCTGGTCTGAAATCGAAGAGGCTCTCACAGCGGCAGCGACCGCCTTTAAGACGGTTCGTTCATTCTCAGGTAGTCGATTCGCCGATTTTCTCGAAGCCTACGCAGCTGAGATTGAACTGAGAATCGACGAGATTGTCGAAGCAGCCCATCAAGAGACAGCGTATCCAATTTCGCCGCGTCTGAAAGACGGCGAGATGGTTCGCACGTTGGATCAACTGCGACAGGCTGCGAATTCTGCAAGATCAGAAACTTGGACGCTGCCGACTATCGACACGAAAACCAACATCCGTTCGATGCTGGGGCCGATCGGTCCGGTCGCTGTCTTTGGTCCTAATAATTTCCCGCTCGCGTTTAATTCGATTTCTGGAGGAGACTTTGCCGCGGCGATTGCTGCGGGGAATCCAGTCATTGCGAAAGGACATTCGTCTCATCCGAGAACGACTCAACTCTTTGCGGAAGCTGCTCAAAATGCCTGCGAGACGACCGGAATGCCCGATGGTTTCATTCAATTGATTTATCGGACTTCACACGAGGATGGAGCCAAGCTTGTTTCGCATCCGTTGCTGGGAGCCTCAGGATACACTGGTTCTCGACATGCTGGGCTTGTCTTGAAAGAAGCTGCTGACAAAGGTGGGAATCCAATTTACTTGGAGCTTTCCAGTATCAATCCAGTCTTCATTCTTCCTGGGGCACTCACCGAACGATCCGCAGAGATCGTGGACGAATTCTCAGCCAGTTGTTTAATGGGAACAGGGCAATTCTGCACGAACCCCGGTCTTGTTGTTGTTAAAGCAGGTGAGCAAGCTGAATCATTTATCGCTGCTGTTGCAGAGAAGTTTTCGAACGCACCAGCCGGAACCTTACTCGGTGAGGGTGTCGAACGAAGTTTGCGAGCGGGGATTGTCGCCATTCAAAGAACCGGGGCACATATTGTGACCGGCAATCAACCTGTAGATGGCGACCGTTGCTGCTACGCCAACACACTCCTAAGAGCGACAGGAAAATCGTTCCTCGAAGATCCTGCCGGTCATCAGTCGGAAGCATTTGGTAACGCCTCGCTTATCGTTGTCGCTGAGACCGATGAGGAAATGCTCAGGATCGCTGAGCACCTGGAAGGCAATCTCACCGGCTGCATCTATTCCGCGACTGACAACAGCGACGATGCCCTCTACGACAAAATCGGTGAAGAACTGCTGCAACATGTTGGTCGCTTACTCAACGACAAAATGCCGACCGGCGTCGCAGTCAGCCGAGCGATGAACCATGGTGGACCATATCCAGCGACGGGACATCCAGGCTTTACAGCTGTCGGAATTCCGGCGTCGTTACGACGTTTTGGAACGTTGGATTGTTACGACAATGTCCGCGAACACCGTTTGCCAACGGCATTACAAAACAATAATCCACACGATGATTTGTATCGTGATATCGATGGGACAATGACAATCGATGATATTGCGTAAGTAAGAATCATGTTTAGCCGGACACTAAAAGTGTCCGGCTAAATAATTCTTCTACAGCACCTTCGAAATTTTGTAGCACACTCCCCAAACTCCGGCGATGAGCAATCCCAGAAACGACAGTATCAACATCACGTCCCAGGCTTTGCTGGGAGCGAGTCGGGAATCGGTCGAAGTGTAGCGGAGATACAATGCGCCGAAGCCGATCATAGGCAGCATCGTTGCTTGCATTAACCCCGAGAGTAATACCGCTTGAACCGGGTTAATTCCGGTCCAGTGCAGTGCAACACAGGTGATCGGAATTAGCACGCAAAACACTCGCAACGAGCGGTCATGAGCCTTTTGATCGTTGCGGTCGATGTATCCAAAAATTTTCAGCGCATCTGTATACATCCGTGAATGTCCCCCATTCGCGACCAGAAATGTGGAGTACAGCACAGCGATGGCTCCGGAGAGAAACATCCATTTTGCATAGTCTCCAAAAATCGGGACATACGCTGACGAGAGAGTGCTAACCATTCGCATTCCGTCGGGGTTACGTCCTTCTCGATACAAGACAGCGACTCCCATAATGAAGAATGCCATCGTCGCGAGGGTGTAAATCACCATCGAGAGAAAGGCGTCATAGTGCATGACCCGCATCCAGCCACGAGCTCGTTTCGCCCAAGCATCGTCGTCAGTTCTTCTTCCTGTGTAACGTGCGTACCCCTTCTCGATACACCAGTACGGGTACGTAATGAGTTCGGTCGCTCCGACTCCGATGATTCCGAAAGTCGCTAATGCAATTGATAACGATTCCCATTTATCGCCAGTCTTGGGGAGACCAAACGAAAGTCCTTTCATGAACTCTGCAGTCGATAAGCTCCAATCTTCTGTCATCTGTAAAGCGACGACATTACCAATCGTTAAAAACGTAAACGAGATGACAAGCACGGTTGATATCGATTGAATCATCCCATACCGCCCGTTGTACAGTAGAGCGATGGTGATGAGGCCGACGAGTGTCGACCAAAGTCTGTCATCGAGAGTCCAGGGATCTTTGATTTTTCCACCTGCGCGTACGGTTGAGATGGCTGTCGTGCCACGTTCGCCTATATCATTCAAGGCAGTACCAATGCGGACATGTCCCTGCCGGATGCGTTCTTGCTGTTCTAGCGAGAGTTTCTTGAGTTCGACTTCTCCGTTAGCGAAGTCGTCGGTCCATTGATTATAGAACTTAATTTCTCCCGTATCCGGGAGTGCAATGGCTTCTTTGAGATCTCCGGTAATCGGCATCGCGATTGCCATCGCTTGCCCAACTCCTCCGACAATTCCGCCCAGCTGCAAGATGCCAGCCATCATCATGAGAAACCAAAACCAAATGATCCAGTTCGCTGGTCCTAGTTTTCCCGGAACGCGATTCAGAGCGGTAAGGGTCGTCTCACCATGAACGATTGAATAGCGACCGAGTTCGATCTGCACAAAGACCTTGATCAGGCAGCCAATAATAATCAGCCATAGTAAGGCAATCCCGGCGTGTGCACCAGTTTTCGTCGTCGCGATGAGTTCACCCGAACCGACGATACTGCCAGCGACAACTAAGCCTGGACCAAGCTTGAGAATCGTCGCCCAGAAAGTTTTGGGTG
>JABJMI010000794.1 GCA_018659505.1 Planctomicrobium sp. | reverse complement strand
TTTTTAGTGGAGCATTTGATGATCCCGATTTCGACATGGTGAAACACGCAACATCTCAAGCCGGGATCACTTGCACCGGGTGCCATGCGATCACCAACGTCAACAGTACCAAGGGGAATGCCGATTACACGATTGAAGAGCCTCAGCATTATCCATTTGCTTACAGCGACAACGAGATTTTGCAGTGGGTGAACAATCAACTCATCAAGGCAAAGCCATCGTTTCACAAGAAAACATTCTTGAAGCCTTTCCATCAGAACGCGGAATTTTGCTCGACATGCCACAAAGTTCATTTGCCGAAAGAACTGAATCATTATAAGGCATTTCTTCGGGGACAAAATCACTATGACACCTACTTGCTGAGTGGTGTCTCCGGTCATGGCGCGCGAAGTTTCTATTATCCGCCTAAAGCTGAAGTGAACTGCAATGGTTGCCATATGCCGCTGCAACCGTCCGATGATTTTGGAGCGAAGTTTTTCTCCAACGCCAAGGAGCTCAGTGTTCATGACCATCTTTTTCCCTCTGCAAACACAGGCATTGCTTGGCTGAAAGACAATCCCGACACAATCAAAGCTCATCAGGAATTCCTCAATGGAACAATGCGAGTCGATCTCTTTGGGATTCGTGAAGGAGGAGAAATTGATGGGAACCTCATCGCTCCTCTGAAACCAGAAGTCCCGACTTTAGAACCGGGGAAGAAATACCTGTTAGAGACCGTTATTAGAACTCTCAAGCTCGGTCATCTATTTACGCAAGGAACGGTAGACTCAAACGAAGTCTGGCTTGAAGTGACAGTCACTTCAAATGGAAAGGTCATCGGCAAGAGTGGATTGGTTGATCCGGCGAAGCAAAACGAAGTCGACCCCTGGAGTCATTTCGTGAATGTCTTTCTACTCGACAAAGATGGAAATCGCATTAACCGACGAAATCCGCAAGACATCTTTACACCCTTGTACAATCATCAAATTCCACCCGGAGCTGGGCAAACAGTTCACTACGAATTGAATTTACCTGAGGATACCGATGCACCGGTCGAAGTCGAGTTAAAGCTAAACTACCGGAAATTTGACACGGAATATATGCAGTTCGTCGCGACCGAAAACGCCAAGCTCGGAATCCCAATTCGTGGAGATATCGCTGGCGAGAATTACGTCAATAAGTTGCCAATCACAACATTGGCTGTGGACCGGGTCACTTTTCCAGTCGCTGGTTTCGAAGCTCCTGTAGAGAAGCAAGCAGCTGGAGATTTCCCTCTCTGGCAGCGATGGAATGACTACGGAATCGGATTATTCCTCAAAGGGAAAGCGGAACTGCGGCAGGCGACTGAAGCATTCGAGGAAGTTGAAAAACTTAATCGATGGGATGGTCCAATGAATCTCGCTCGTGTTTACGAACGCGAAGGTCGTTTGGATGAAGCAGTTGCCGCCTTACAGCGAGCTTCGGAATTCGCAGAGACTGAAAGGTATCCGCGTTGGACCTGGGCATGGTTGAGCGGAGTCGTCAATCGCCAACAAGGTCGACTCGACGAAGCAGTTCAAAATTTGCAATCTGTGTTAAATGATAAGACCCCGGACATGCAATCCCGCGGATTTGATTTCAGCATCGATTACGAAGTGATAAACGTGCTGGGGCAAACTCAGTTTGACCTCGCTCGCTTACGGTCTCGGCAAGGTCGAGATGAAGAAGCGAAGCAACTCTGGCAACAGGCGATTGAACAATTCCAGAAAACGCTCTCAATTGATTCTGAAAACTTGACTGCTCACTACAATTTGCAGTTGCTCTACTCAGAAATCGGTGATGAAGAAAAATCAGCCTACCACGGGAAATTACATTCGATCTACAAACCGGACGACAACGCTCAAGGTCGGGCAGTTCGCTTGGCAAGAGAAAAATATCCAGCAGCAAACCACGCTGCGGAGAAGGTTGTGATCTACCGATTACTTCCACCCGGAACAGACCACTGACATCGATGAAAATCTAACCACGTTTAGCTGCACACTTCATTGTGTGCAGCCCGTTACGCTGGCAATCAACCGGATGACCTACATGGAATTTTTCCCACATCACAATCGGCGCAAAGCTCATCGAATGGAAGTACAGCAACATTAATAATTACTCCGCGTCTCCGTGGTGAATTTCCTTATCTTCTATTATCAAGCAATATCGATCTCACATGACTCAACACCAAATAGAACCTGATGAAACAGATGTTCAAAACGATGCGATCGTAGGGACAGCTTTTAAGTGGTCGCTGGCGGTATTCCTTGTGCTTGCCGTTCTGATCATTCCATTGATTTATATTTTGAATCGCCCTGTTGTGATTGATGAAACCCAAGAGTCAGAACTTGCGGAGGTTCAGGTTCGTGAGAGTTCGACTGTCACAGCACCGGCAGTGACATTTACAGACATCACGACGGAATCAGGTATCGAATTCGTACATGAAAGTGGAGCGAAAGGTCAAAAACTGTTGCCAGAAACGATGGGTGGAGGCTGCGCCTTTTTCGACTTCGACAACGATGGTGATCAGGATCTGTTGTTTGTGAATTCACAGACCTGGGAAGAATTCTCGGGCGAAGAGGTCGATTCTCCGTCACTGTTGGCACTTTATGAAAATGATGGGACCGGCAATTTCAAAAATGTCACAGCCGATTCAGGTTTGGATATCTCGCTGTACGGAATGGGCGTTGCCTGTGGAGATTACGACAGCGATGGACTTGTTGATGTCTATGTATCAGCGGTCGGGACAAACCGTTTGTTTCATAATGCAGGGGGAGGCAAATTCAAAGAGGTGACTGAATCCTCTGGAACTGGTGGTGATGCCAGCGAATGGGGAACTAGCTGCGGATGGTTTGATTTCGATCACGACAACGACCTGGATTTGTTTGTCTGCAATTATGTGAAATGGTCTAAAGAATTTGACAGTGCCCAGGATTTCAAACTGACTGGTGGAGACCGTGCCTACGGACGACCACAAAATTTTGAAGGGACATTTCCTTACCTGTTTCGTAATGATGGAGACGGCAAATTCACCGAAGTCGCAGAAGAGGCTGGGCTGCAAATCAAGAATCCTGATTCTGGTGTCCCGATGGCGAAGTCGCTGGGAGTCACCTTCGATGATTTCAACCGCGATGGCTGGCTCGATATGCTGGTCGCGAATGATACGGTGCAGAACTTACTGTTTCAAAATCAGCAAGATGGAACATTTACTGAAGTCGGCATGGTCGCTGGGGTCGCCTTTGATATGAACGGAGACGCCCGTGGTGCAATGGGCATCGATGCGGCGGACTTCCGTAATAACGATTCCATCGGGGTCGCGATTGGGAACTTTTCGAATGAAATGACCGCCTTGTATGTCGCGGATCAACAATCGGCGTTGTTCATTGATGAAGCAATCTCCAGCGGTCTCGGACCAACGACTCGCTTGAGTCTGACGTTCGGAGTTTTCTTTTTTGACTACGATCTGGACGGGCGCCTCGATCTGTTTGCTTCGAATGGTCACCTGGAACAAGACATCAACCGTGTGCAGCCAAGTCAGTTCTATGAACAGCCACCGCAGCTATTCTGGAATTGTGGGGTTCAAGCCGATACAGAGTTTCTACTTGTCCCAAAGAATGTCGCCGGGCAAGCATTCTCACGACCACTGGTGGGTCGAGGTTCCAGCTATGCCGATATCGACAATGACGGCGATCTCGATGTTGTCATTGCGACGACGGGACAGAAGCCCAGATTGTTAAGGAACGATCTAAATTCTTCTCACCATTGGGTGCGAGTGAAATTGAAGAACGACCCGGCTCAAGTGATTGGAGCACTCGTGGAATTGACCGCGAATGGGAAAGTCTCAAGGCGAAGAGTTTCACCAACAAAGAGTTATCTCTCTCAGTCAGAGTTGCCTCTTACTTTTGGATTAGATGAATATTCACTCGTCGATAAAATAAGGGTCGTCTGGACCGATGGTACAGAATCCGTCATCAAGGATCATCCCGTTGATCAAATGATTACAGTTGATGCTCAATCTGAATGATTGCTTCGATTGATCGAAACGTGTTTAGCCGGACACTTTAAGTGTCCGGCTAACAAACGCATTTTTGCGTTACAAAATTTATTCCGCAGCTCACACTACTACAGCACCGGATAAGCAGTAATTACATTCTGACCTTCAATAACCAAACGTACCTTTGAACACTTTGGATAGTCCTTGCGTTTGCCCGATTCTCCACCGACATAGCCGATGACGCGTTTTAGATTTGCAGTGATGACCGTCCTGCCTCGTTCCTGTTTTGTTTCGACATTTGGAGGTCCACGCTCTTGCGACATCGTCCAGACCTCATCCAACAGCGAGAGAATTTCATTCTTATCCCCGTTGAAGACTCCATGAACTGGCTTAGATGGAACATCAACAGAATGCTTCATTAAATGATCGAGCCGATGACCATCAGCACTTCCGGTGGAGTAAATCAATCCTGCTGGTGACTCGAATGTTTTGTTGCCGATCTCTTTCAAGAAGCTGCTTGATTCTGGCACCGAAGAGGAAGTGTCGCCATCACTTTCGGCAACCTCTTTACTCTCTTTTGAGCCTTCAGTCTGCAAAAAAGGAGTGTCGCCAAATTCGGGGACATCACCTTTTTCATCTCGTTGCCAGAGACTGACAGCGACCACTATGACCAAAATCACAATGACCGGCGGAGAGAGTTTCAGCGAGGAGCGTACATCGGTTGAAGAATTCATGAGCAGGTGTGATGTTATTCATTGGTAAAACGGTCAATCATAACCCGCTGCGTTAGCGAGGGATAAAGCGTGAATCCCTCGCTAACGCAGCGGGTTACTAAAAGGGCGACTTGCAAGTGATACGAATATCTTTCCCGTACCTGTTATCTGGCTGTACTTTGAGTGTTATTTCGCGACCTGAGATGCGTCTACAAGTTGTCCATCCGAGAGTTCGTAGTGAGTTGCGAATCGGTCTGCGAGGTCTCGGCTGTGCGTCACGCAAATCAGCATGGTTTGCTGTTCTTGTGCGATTTCCAACAACAATGTTCCAACGGAGTCAGCTGTCTTCGGATCGAGATTGCCTGTTGGTTCATCTGCTAACAGTAACAGGGGCTGATTGATCAATGCTCGACAGACAGCGACCCGTTGACGTTCTCCCCCCGAGAGTTGTCCCGGTCGATGATTCAGGCGATCTGCGAGTCCGACACGGTCAAGAAGCTCTTTCGCTCGCTGTTCGACTGTCGGATCGTTTCTAGTAGAAGCCAAAGTCGGCAGGTAAACATTTTCCAAGACAGTACATTGCGGCAAGAGATGATGATCCTGAAAGATGAAGCCGATGTTCTGGTTTCGAAAACTGGCTTGCTTGGCTGCATCGAACTTCAGTGGTTGTTCGTCAGCGATGATGACCTCGCCGGATGTCGGTTCATCCAAGAGACCAATGATGTACAACAGCGTACTTTTCCCAGAACCAGACGGTCCGGTGATCGCGACGGCATCACCGCGATTCAAATTGAGATTCGCACGTTTTAAGATTGGAAGTTCGCCCCCTGCCGTTTGGAAGGACTTTGACAAACTGGCAACGTTCAAGCTCTCACTCATAGTGACTTCACTGTATGCTCAAGAATTACGAATTATCGCGATGGATTAAGAATGTAAGAAAACTTAATTGGGCGGGCGTTCTTTGTTCCGATCCTCACGATCGTCTCGCGGAGGCGGTCGACCATCAGTACCGCGGCGGTCTCCTCGGAAATCATCTCGCTTTCGACCATCCTGTCCATTGCCAGGTCGACCATCTCGATCGCCAGGAGGACCTTTTCCGGGTGGCCTACGCATTTGGTCTTCGCGTGATGGTTTGAACACTTCAAAGACATCATGGAAAGAAACACGGTTCTCTTCGTTCGGCGTGGCAGGTTCGCTGCGAACAACGAGTTCTTTATAGAATTCAATTGCCTCCAGTTGCAGTAAAGCATCTTGTTCTTCCTCAGGCAACGATGCAAATAACTCTTCTAATTGGTGCTGTGCTGGCGATGAATTACGCCCCTGTTCACCCAAGACTTGGATGAGTAGTGATTTCAGTATGACTGCTTGAATACGGAGTATTGTTGAAATTTCTCGAGAACCATTCGTCTCCTCTAAAAGGTAATTTCTAACAGTCTCATCACGAATATAACGGCTATGTTGCGATTCAATTTTTCGAAGTGTGACAAAAAGTTCTTTGACTACCCACGGAGGAATTTGACTTCGATCTTGCGGACGTAATTGAGTATTCTCCTTTAACATTTGCAACATCTTTAAGAATCGAGCGATCCCTCCCAAGCGATTTAGTTCACTTTCTTGTTGGTCCGAGAGACGGTCCTTTTCGAGGTCTTCAACTCCATCCATCAATGTTTGAAGTTGTTCTTTATTCAACACAGGAACATTCGCGAGCGGTGAATTCTGAAACCTTCTGCGAACAACCGAACTTGCTTCACGAGACCGCTGTTCACGAAGTATTTCCGACATCCTTCGAATACGCTCTAGCGGGTCCGATATTTCTTTCAGTTCATCTCGCTGAAACGGTTCAATGGTTGCCAGCCATAGGTCATATTGATCCAGAGCCTTGGAGTATTCGCCTGAACTCTGGCTCCGATTTTCTTCGATGGCATGATGAAATCCTTGAATCGTTGCCAGTTCTTGAGGAGTCTTTTTTTGATAGGCAGCGAAGTTTCTCTCTAAAGAATCTCGCTCGGACTGCGTCATCGTTGCGATAATCTGACGATTCTGTTCGATACGCTGACGAGTCTCTTGATCTCCCTGAGCAAGAAAAGGAGCGACGCCGATTGCCAGAAATATGGAGATAATGATCCAGATGCGGACATTATTTTTGCTCATAGCTGGTCGCCTTTCTCATCTCTTCCATCAACTTCTCATCCGCAGTGAGCAGATCAAGGAACTCCACACTTTGGACTTCTTCGTATCGATCAAGATTCTGAATGAGCGGCAACTCTTGAATCAAAGCATCATCCGGTCGCTCTACATACTGATTGGTTACCATAAATCCGATAGCTGATGCGACGACCAAAGCGACTGTCCAGCCAGAGAGAATGAGCATTTTCTGAGTCGTGATAAACCACTGCTGTTCGGAGATCGGATGTTTCACCTGCTCCATTTTTGCGGTTGCCAGCGTCTTCTCTAAGAAATCCTTGGGAGCATCAGGGCGTGGTAATTCATCGAGGAGATCGTATGTCTTCGAAAGTAGTTCAACATCATTTCGCGCGACAGAACTCTGCACCAGCAATGTTTCAATTCGTTGCGTACCCCCATCATCCAATTCGCCATCAAGATAGGCGGAAAGGTTCTCACGATCTTCAGTAGAGAGTCGGCTGAGTTTTTCCATGGTCGATACCGGGGGGAATGGAAACGCTGGTTAAAAGGACAGGAATCAGTATTCTAAATGGTTAATATTGTTTTAGTTCAGACTCGTTAAGTAACATAGTTTTCAAGAATTTCACGCAGGTTTTCTCTCGCGCGTGAAAGTAGTGACTTCACCGCTTGAGGTGAAAGTTCCATCGCTGCGCCGATATCCGCGTAACTCATTCCTTCAAATCGATGCAGTAGTACCGCCATTCGTTGTCGTTCGTTGAGATCTAACAATGCAACCTGCACTCGCTCCATCAATTCGACATTATCCAATTGTCGAGTCGGCATGAGACCAGACTTCTCAACAACATTGTTCTCACCCATCTGCACAGGTTGTGAACCGCTGTTGCTGACTTTGAATTGAACTTCTTTTTTACGACCTTTGGATCTTCGCGAATTACTTGCCAGGTTGTTCGCAATCTGAAAAATCCAGGTCGAGAGTTTTGCCGTCGGTTCATACCCCTGTCGGGCACGATAAATCCGTAGGAAAACTTCCTGAGATAAATCTTCAGCGAGGGCATTATCCGCGAACATATTCGTGAATATCCCAATCAACCGGTTCTGAAAACGCTCTACAATTTGCGCAAACGCACTATCATCGCCATCTTTAACACGCAGCATTAACTGCACATCAGGATCGCGAAGGTAAGGGGACGTACTCACGGACGAAGTGACCACAGTTAATTGGAAACTCGTTGAATGTTTTCTAGTGAGGTTCGTTACAGGTCAAACCCCGGAAGTCTGGCTGAGTTTCGATTCAGTTTGACATTCCCACCATAGCGGATTTGACCTGACTCTGGCAATCTGATTCGCTGTTTGTAGTATTTGGGTACGCGGCTTGGTCAGCTGTAACTGAAGATGAAGGTTTGATTCGAGCCGCTTGGTCAAGGGTCTAGGGACCGAGGGGCAAGGGTAAGAAAACAAAAAATGGTAGGTGTACTCTAGTAATTGTTAAATCCTAAATCCTTCAAAACATATGCTCACGCTGTTCACATGTTGATCTGATAGTCTCTAAATGAGTCGCAACTCGTATTCGTTTCCTACTTGTCCTAAAATTTTCTCACCAAAGAAAAATCGATTCGATGTCTATTAGCACTCTTCCACTTAGTTATTGCACGAATGTTCACCCCGGTCAAACTGTCGAAGAAGTCATCAATGGGTTGCAAGAATTCACAATTCCTGCCAGAAACAAACTGGGAGAGAAGATCGCTGCGGGACTGTGGTTACCGGCGTCAGCGATTGCAGAGATTCGTCAAGACAACTCTCAACTGAAACAATTGATTGAAGTCCTTACTGAGGGCGATCTCGTTTGCTACACCCTGAACACATTCCCCTACGGCAATTTTCATAGCGCTCGCGTGAAGGAAAATGTCTACCTGCCCGATTGGACTTCGCCAGACCGTCTCGATTATACAATTCAATCTGCGGAGGTTCTCGCTGAACTGATGCCAGAAGGAGTCGAAGGCAGCCTCTCGACAGTTCCATTAGGGTTCAAAGGATTCGACCACCCAGAAAGTTTCCTAGCTGACTGTATTGAAAATTTGTTGAAAACTGCTCAACAACTCGACCAGTTGCATGATGACACCGGTCGAGTTCTTCGACTGGCAATTGAGCCGGAACCCTTATGCGTTTTAGAAACGACAGCCGAGGCGATTGATTTCTTCAAACAACTTTTCGAAACAGCAGAGGATCGAGGACAACTCGACATCGCGCAGCGACACCTTGGCGTCTGCTACGATGTTTGCCATCAGTCGATTGAATTCGAAGATGTGAAACAATCCATTCGGGATCTTTCCAAAGCCGAAATTCGCATCAATAAGGTTCACATTACTTGTGCGCTGAGAATCGAATCTCCAGGCAGCAACGCTGCGGCTCGTGAACAACTCGCCAACTTCGTCGAGCAGCGTTACCTGCATCAGACATTTGCAAGCATTGCTGACGGAGTTGAATCTATCACCGACCTGACCAAAGAGTTCTGCGAACATCCCCCAGAACAGTTTCAAGCCGCCGACGAATGGCGAATCCATTTTCATGTCCCAGTTCATGAAGAATCAGTCGGAGAATTAAAAACAACTCGCGACGACCTTAAAACCGCAATCAAAGCAGTCGCTGATCTGGAATACGCACCACACCTGGAAGTCGAAACCTACACGTGGAATGTGTTGCCCGGTTCTGAAGAAGTTCAACTCGTCGATGGCTTAGTCCGGGAACTTTCGACGACCCGAGAACTACTGGAGGAAACAAGCTGATGGAAAAATTGATTGCATTTGATATCGAAACTGCGAAAGACATCCCTGGGGATGATTTCAATTGGCAGCCGCATCGACCGCTGGGAATCTCTTGTATTTCCTCATTTCATAGCGATGAGGATGAACCAAAAGTGTGGTTTAGCCAAAACGAACAAGGGCATCCTGACAAACAGATGAAGCAAGATGATGTCGCACAGTTTATAAAATATCTTACCGATTTACAGAGTCAAGATTTTACAATCTTGACGTGGAATGGACTCAGCTTCGACTTCGACATCCTCGCTGAGGAATCTGGCTTACAATCTGATTGCGAAAAACTTGCTAGGCAGCATGTCGACATGATGTTCCATATCGTCTGCGAAAAAGGCTTTCCGGTTGGTCTTGCAGCTGCCGCCGAAGGTCAAAAAATTGCTGGCAAACTGTCGGGAGTCAAAGGGATTGAAGTTCCCAAATTGTGGGCTTCCGGTGAGCATCAAAAAGTGATTGACTACGTCAAGCAGGATGCCCGTATCACGCTACAAGTTGCAAGCAAAGCAGCCAGCGCCAAATCGTTTCGTTGGAAAACTCGCAAAGGGACAATCAGTTCCATGCCTTTGCAGAAGGGATGGCTGACAGTTGACCAAGCAATGCGATTACCACGTCCAGACACATCATGGATGACAAACCCAACCAGCCGAGAAAGCTACTTTAACTGGTTTACGCAAACGTAAATCATAGTATCTGCGAGGAAGTCATCTTCCACAATCAATTCAGCGGCAAGACCTTCGACAACAAGATTGTCATCGCGAAGCTGACAATACTGAGGGTTGCCAGCATGGGGGTCCAGGAGCGGAGGCTTTCGGATTCGGTCAGGCGTCCCATTTTGGTGAAGATCCAGAAGCCGGAATCGTTCATCCAGCTACCCATTAGCGACCCTGCACCAATTGCGGTCGCAAGGTAGACCGGGTTAAAGCCGAGATCGATTCCAGTAATCATCGAGGCGAGAATCCCTGAACCGACGATCATGGCGGTTGTGCTTGAGCCTTGTGCGACCTTCAGGAGTGCCGCAAGAGAATACCCGATCACGAGGAATGTCATCCCGGTCGCTGCGGTGTTGACGTCTCCGCTGGTGAATCTCTCTTGAATTGCAGGTCCGATTCCAGCGACTTTCAACATGGCACCAAATGCACCTCCCGCTGCTGTGATGAGAATAATCACCCCGCCGCTCATCAGAGCGAGTTCCACTGTCTCGGACATTGCCTTAAGTGTCGGCTGCTTCTGCTGGAAGACGAGCCACATGGCGATGATCGTTGAGAATAGTAAAGCGAGATTGGCATTTCCGAACAGCTTGGAAATGTTCGCAGCCTTACGCAAACTGGTTTCCCAAACATGCGGTTTCACAAGACCAGGAAAAGTGACTTCTAACAACAGTCGATTAAAACGCTCACGCTCGTGAACCTTCATTTTGTCAACATCTCCCTGTGACATTGTGTTCACGAGAGCTTCGCTTGTGAGCTGAGCTTTCTGTTGCTCGGTCAGTCCTTCGGCTTTCAAATCAGCAGCGATCTTCCAATCTTTGCGAATGACGGAATCAAACGCACTGTTTTCATAGAGTGCAGGCTTGCGTTGTAGCATCGCGACGTTAAATGCTGCGACGAGGGAGGCTTGATCTTCGTTCGAGAGCGAATCCTGTTTGATGATCGCTTTCGCATCGTCTGGCAGAGAGGTAATAATTTGAGGAATTGCCGCTGGGTCTGTTTGATCTCTTAAAGCAGTGTGAAACGCATTCCAGTCAGTGATGTCGCCGACAACCAATTGTGGTGCATGTTGCGCATTTGCGAGCGTGTCGAGCGCCGTGTTCGCTGAGATCAGTGCGATCGGCAAGATCACTGGCAACAGAGACATGAACAGCGATGGGCTACTGTTGGGAACCTCGGGGACATCGTCTTCGGTACCGACGATCTTGTCGTCCCGAAACGGAATCTCCATCTTTCTATCCAACCAGACCGAGATGGTGAGACCAGCGATAGCAGCAGGCAGGGCGACCATAGCACCCACGAGAATCATGACTCCAATATCAATCCCCAGAGTCGTCGCCATAATCAACGGTCCCGGAGTTGGTGGAACAAGTGTATGTGTTATGGCTCCACCGGCTGCAATGGCGAGAATGTAAAGTAAATAATTCTTGTTCGTTCTGCGAAACAATGATCGGGCTAAAGGCACGAGGAGATAAAAGACGGTGTCGAAGAAGACCGGAACAGAGAGTACAAACCCGCTGCCCATCAATGCCCATGACGCACGCTTTTGCCCGAGGAATTTCAGAAACGCTTGCACAATGCGATCTGCCGCTCCGCTGATCATCATGCACTCACCAATGATGGCAGCCAGCCCAATCACAATTGCAATCCCGCCCGCCGATGATCCAAAAGCATTCGCCACGCGCGGGATCATGTCTTCATAGTTTCCCGGGGAGAGCAAGCTGACGACGATGGCAGAAATGATGAGTGCCAAAAACGCATTGACTCGCAAGATAAGAATCAAACCGAGAATGGTCGCGATGCCAATAGTAAGGATAATAAGTGGGTCCAAAGCAGGCTCCTTATTGATTTCCGTGCCAGTGTTTCCACCACACGGAAATAAACATATTATTAAATTTCGATAAGAACCCTACAGTTGAATGAATCGTGCAACGAACGTCAAGAAGCCCGACTTTGGCGAATCGAGATTGAAAATGATTTCTAACCGAAATTGATCACTTATTATGAAATTAGTCGACGCACTAGCACAGCATCTAACCACTCCAATTTTTGCGGTTCTGGACTCCAGCGCTGTGGACAAATCCGCGTGGCTCGTCGAACCAATTAATGACAGCGTTTTGACCGTGTCAAAAAAACACGATTTCTTTATCGTTAAGGCAAAGAACATTCTCCCCGACCGAACGGTCACTGACTGCTACATTGATATCTGTCTTCCTGAACGCATAAGCGATTATGCCTACTTCCTGCGGAGTGATCGCGTCGATTTCAGCTACCATTATGAATGTAATGGTGAGGTTATTTGCGCCGTCTCGATTGATTGCCTGGGCGTTTACGATCTCTTCTATTCAAAAACCGCCCCGGACACTGGCATCGACATACTCAAGCTAGGGCTCGCAGCTTCCTCCCACAAGACCTACATCGCCGAAGATCTTGGCTATATTCTTCGCGACGAATGCCGATACGCTGAAGCCGCGGAAATGTTCCAAATTTCTGTAGATAGCGAACCGTCTTCCTACTTCATATATGGCGAACTGGCTGGCTGTTACGATGAAATCGGCCAGAAGGAAACCGCAAACAAATATCACGAGTTGTTCAAGAACGCCAATTCACGCTGGAATAATAACGTTTAAACCAAAGCCGACCCGAGGAGCGGTTTTCCAACATTGTTCGCGAACCTACCTGTTGGTTGAGGTTACCGAACCTAATCGCTTTTCAGGATGTCAAAGAGGAGCAGAAAGTGCATATTATCTTGTTTAACATCACGAGCTGAGTATCATCGGCTTGACGAGCCCATCAATTCGGCTTAACCTTTCCCCATGTACACAACTATTATCAACAACAGCTTGCTACTTAGTCTCCTCCTGAGAGGGAGGTCTTAGGCTGTTGTTTTGATCTATTTGCAGAACATGCACCCTGAGGCTTCTTGAAGCTTCAGGGTGTTTTTTTATGTTTGCCCCGTACTTTTAAGTGCGGGGCTAAAAACTCGATTACGAAACTTAAACGGAAATCCCATGTCTGACGTCATTACCATCTTCGACACGACTCTTCGTGACGGCGAGCAATCGCCCGGCTGTAGTATGGACACAGCTGAAAAGCTGGAAGTCGCAAAGGCACTCGTTGACCTCGGTGTGGATGTCATCGAAGCGGGTTTCCCGATTGCCTCTCCGGGTGACTTCGAAGCGGTACAAAAGATCGCTCAGAAGTTTGGAGATCAAACAACAATCTGCGGTTTGGCTCGCTGTCGTAAGGAAGATATCGACCGTGCCTGGGAAGCATTGCAAGATGCCAAAAATGCCCGGATTCACGTCTTCCTAGCCACAAGTTCAATCCATCGTGAATTCAAATTGAAGATGGCGAAGGAAGAAATCGTACGTCGTGCGGTTGAGATGGTGAAATACACCTGCGATCAAATGGCAACGCGCAGCGACATCACCGTTCCTAATGTGGAATTCTCTCCCGAGGATGCCGCGCGAACAGAACTTGATTTCCTCTGTGAGGTGGTTGAGAAAACCATCGAAGCCGGAGCGACGACTGTCAACATTCCGGACACCGTTGGTTACGCCACGCCTAATCACTTCTTCAAAGTGATTTCATACTTGAAAGAGAATGTTTCGAATATCGACAAGGCGGTCATCAGTACACATTGCCACAACGATTTAGGTTTGGCGGTCGCCAATAGTTTGGCGGGTGTCGAAGCGGGAGCGCGGCAAATTGAATGTACGATCAACGGTTTGGGGGAACGTGCGGGCAATGCGGCTCTTGAAGAACTTGTGATGGCGTTGACGACTCGCAAGGACTATTTCAACGTCACCACAAACATCAACACCCCCAAGCTTTGTCCGGCAAGTCGGTTGGTTTCGAAGATCACCGGCATGGCGGTTCAGCGTAACAAAGCAATTGTTGGTCAAAATGCGTTCGCACATGAGGCGGGAATTCATCAACATGGAATGCTTCAAGATCGTTCGACTTATGAGATCATGCGACCGCAAGACGTTGGCTATGTCGGGACAAATCTTGTCCTCGGGAAACATAGCGGGCGGCATGCGTTCCGTGATCGAGTTGAAACACTCGGCTATGAATTGACTGATGAAGACTTTCAAAAAGTTTTCGATGCCTTCATCGCGTTGGCGGACAAGAAGAAGGAAATCTTTGATTCCGACATTATCGCACTCGTTGATAACCAGTCGGGTTCACAAATCCAGGAACATTGGAAGATCAAGAGCTTCCATACCTTGGGGGGAACTGGAACGATCCCAACTGCAACAATCGAGCTTGTCCACGAAAATGGAGATGTTGTTCAAGAGGCAGCGACCGGAGATGGTCCCGTCGACGCAGCGTTCAAATGTCTAGAACGAATCGTTGGCGTGTCCGCGAAATTAACAGACTACAACGTCCGCAGCGTTTCAAGTGGGAAGGATGCCTTGGGCGAAGTCAGCCTCGCGATTGATGTCGAGGGGTTAACATTCCATGGAAAAGGTGTCAGCACCGACGTCATCGAAGCAAGTACCCATGGGTATCTGCAAGCCTTGAATAAAGCACTTTCGCAGAACCGCGGCAGAAGAAAGAATTCTGAGAAAGGTTTATAGGCTCGGTTCTTCGGACAATTTAGTGGCTGAATTCAATAAGAATGAAAATTCACCTGCGGAGGCACTGAGGTCACTGAGAAAGAAAAACGATCTATTTCCATCGATGCTTGATTGATCATTGAAGCGTGCTGAATTCACGTCAAAATCGACACGATCCGTGATCCCATACTTTCTTGACTCAGTGTTCTTCGTGATGAATCTAACTTCAAACGATTGCAGCCACTATAATTTCTAATGTACTAAATCAATGACTTCACTGATTTCTAATTGGACATAGTAGTTGTGCGATTCCAGAAAGACTCATCACCACCACCGTATCTTAACCGTAAAGATCAGTACCGCATGTTGGGGCTGGTCGGTATGTTGATGTTGATTGTGATTTCAATCGACTTCACAAGAAAGCCCGAGAACTGGCGATGGTTCTTCTCAATCGCAGAAGAACCTGCTGAAATGGAGTTGAAGGAACTCTCGCTGGACGATCTCGACTTCCGTATTGATGAACCAGCAGATGGGAGCTTGCCGCCTGACACCTTTGTTGTCGTGGGGGATGACAAACCGAAAATAGATCTCAATCAGCTCGGTCTTGATGTCCAACGAATTCCTCCAGAACTCCTAGATGAAGTTCAGGACAAACGGGTCGGTCTCTTGCGAAGCGAACAGGACGCCATGGATCGAGTTCTGCATCGAGTGCGCGCATTAACTCAAAAAGAGTTGAACGAAGCTGCGGTTGACGATATCGGCTTTCGGGTCGTCTTTACAGATGCAGAAAGCTACCGCGGACAGTTAATTCAGATCGAAGGAACTCTCTGGCGACTACAGAAGTATCCGTTCGGCGAAAGAGACTCCACAGAAGACGACCTCTGGCAAGCATGGATGTTCAGCGACGATTCAGGCAACAACCCCTGGGTTGTTTTCCTCACCGAAAAACCAGAAGAGATTGAAGCAGGAGAGGACATCAATCGGCAGGTCAGTCTCGCAGGCTACTTCTTCAAGAATTACGGCTACGCAACCGAGCAGGGATTACACATTGCACCGATGTTGATTGCGAAGTCTTTCACAGCGCAGCCATTAGCCCCCGTGGTCGATCAAAAGGCTGAAGACTTAAGTCTGTATGTCTTCTTCTTTCTCATCACAATCGTACTGATTTTCGGAGTGATGGTCTGGTACTTTATTAGCAGCGACCGCAAGTTCAACAAAAGCCACCTCGCAGAAATCGCAGAAGAACGCCACAAACTCCCCGACGACTACGTCAGCAGCCTCAGCGGACAAGAAGCCAAAGACCCAAACAAATTAGTCATGCCAGAAACGACAGAGCAGAAATGATTCAGCAAGGACTGAGGCTATCGTTCACCGGGTTTTAACTTGCTACTCGACCGCAAATATGAAAGAGCAACCGATGAACCGATTCAGAAAAGTTATTCGAGTTGGATTGTCTGTCACTGCCGCGATATATGCAGTCGTTTTTCTCGATACGAGTGTTGCTGTTTCACAAGACCATAACCAGATCGATGCGAATTGGACGAAATCGAGCTTGAGTCTTGGAGATCAGTCCAGAAAGTGCTTAAATCATTGGGAGGGTTGGCAAACGATTCATGCCAACAATCGACTCAGAATTCAGAGCCACAAAAACAAGATCCGTGAGGTCGACTTAAATGGAGATGTGGCTTGGACTCTACAGGTAAAACAGACCAATCGACTGGATTTACTCTGCGAAAACATGGATGTCCTCTATCTCTATGAGTATCGATTAGACGAGTATGGTTTCAAACAATCTACGGAAGGACCACTGCGTGTGAAACGCATTGATTCTTCGGGTGGGGAATGGCTTGCTGATTTCATGATTCCTTTGACGGAGCCCGAATTACAAGGCTCAAGTACTGTGTACTCAGCGACACCGGTCGGGACCAAAGTTGTTTGCTTTTCGTTCACTGAAGAGGAGACCGATTCTGGGATGAAACCAATGTCTTACCGTGTGACTTGCATAGAGGACGAAACGCAATGGTCAAAGTCTTTTCCTGTGAGTGGAAAATTGCCTGAACCAGGCGCCTTCCTATTTGGCTCGCTGGGACCTTCCAGAGACAACTCCGGAATTCGCAATCTTACGCCATTTGAAGATGACCTCATCGTTTGCGGCGGTCCGCTAGAAGATGTGATGAGGCTTAGTATGAAAACCGGTGAAACGGTATGGCGTATCCCTCGTCTCTGGGAGTTCAGGCGAGGCTTCACTGGACCAAGTGTGTGGGAGCATCACATCGGTAGGTACGGACTGGACTTCTTTGATTCCGAGTACATTGAAAATAATGAAGATGCTTCGCATCAAAAAGATATAGTTGAACCTGAAACTCCTGAGTCAGCAAAGTATCTGAAAGCAATTAAGAAAAGAGCTGCAAAATTGCGAAAGCGGGTTGAGGTAGAAACTTGCTGGATTGTGGCTGGTCCAGTTGTCGTTCCTTGGCATGGCGAAGATCGGTTTAATGACGAAGTTTCAGGATCAAGTATTTTCGTAATCACATCACGTAGCGAGGACCGAGCGTGGCCAGGTTACCTCGCAGACTGTGTGGTCTACGAAATCGATAAGGAAGGAAAAGTTCTGGGGCGGTCAATCTTGCCTGATTTCGTTCGAGGTAATTCTTATCAAGTGCAAACCAATTCAGTTTTTTGGAAATTAACAGGAGAGGTAATGCTCAATCTTATTCCCGGTATGGGCTCGTGGTTAAATCATCGTTGCAAAGTCACATTCGAATCACGACGGCTTCCTACTTCTGAAAAGAAAAAAGCGTGGATGCGGCAAGGAAGGTTGTACGATTTTTCTCTCTTTCACAATAACGAAATGCTTCGTTTGCAACAGGGGGGATATCTCGAAACTTCCGAGGACAATGAATTTAAGATTCCTCTCACAATCGTGAATCTTAGTAACCACTCTGTGCGAAATCTTACTTTAAAAATCCCCTTCGAAGGAGATGTCTATCCCCCCGGTAACAATTATTCCAAGACAGGGAATGAATGGACTGTCTACTCCGAATTTATGTATATGCTGAAATCGGTGGAATTGTTAGACCAACGCATCGTCTTTTACCTAAAGCGTGGCGAAGGCCAGCACGCTCTCGAATTCTCGTCTGATGGTGTTTTTCAGTCGGAATAGGCTTACCAATTTGGCATAGTCTGAAAGGTAGCCGATAGAGGAACAGAAGCAGTATGAGCATGAATGGGCTCCTGCTTAAAATTGTTACGCTCTCTCCGGTTACCGGTCGACACATTCATTTCTGCAAGATCGGGTCAAACCAGAATCCCCAGTCGGAGCTTGCACCATCAGCGGTCGGGTCGGTGATGAG
>JABJMI010000317.1 GCA_018659505.1 Planctomicrobium sp. | reverse complement strand
TGACTTCAGGTTCTTCTCGTCATAAATACTGAGCAGCGGATCAATCGATTCCGCAAGCACCGGTTGATCAATGTACGGCAGCAAAGCGACAAGCCAGCTATGGTGATAACCCTTCGCTTGATTCTGAATCGGACCAACTCGATTGACGACTCCCGGCGGAAGCGTTTCATACGAGTTGTGATAGCTGTGCAGAGCGAATCCAATTTGATGTAACCGGTTCTTGCACTGAGTCCTACGTGCAGCCTCACGAGCTTGCTGCACCGCGGGCAGCAACAAGGCGATGAGGATCGCAATGATCGCAATCACCACCAACAACTCAATGAGAGTAAATCCGTTTTTCTTACGCACAATAGATTTCCATCAATGAAACGACTGGAATTCAGCAAGACGCTCCCAATTCTTACGAATCGATGAGAACGTCTGTTGGAACAATGTCGCCTTTTTGAAGAAATCATGCAAATGAGTTCTTTGGAGGAATTAGGAACTAGCTACTCTTTAGATTTTCACCTTGCCCCTCGATCCCTTGTTCCTCAATCCAGATCGTTGACCTAATAAATGCTGGGGGCAAATTGCTGATATTGAGCCTCTAGGACTTTCACCCCCATGGAACGACAACAAGGGAGTTTCCCTGGAGTTGATACGCAATTTTTTCACGAATAATGAAAACAAGAATTGGGAACCCCCAAGTTTTGCCACCGAAAACCTTTTGTAGATGATTTTCAAATAATGGTCGACAGGATTGGCAAAGATCGGCGGAGACCTCGAATTCCACGCTCAAGATAGCCTCTTCATTTGACTTCAGATGATTCATTAACTTCGGCTCATTGAGAGCCCACCACTTCGGTTCAGCATGTTGAGGAGCAGCTGATCCCATTAATGCTGATGTGGCTTCACCAAATTCAACCGCATTCTTCTGAGCAGTCCCAGCAAGAAAGAGAGTGCAGTAAACTCCTTGTTTCCCATTGTGAACAGAGCTTTTCTTATACTTTGTCGTTCGTCCAGAAGGTTTAGCCATCGAAAATTTCTCATTCATCAGTATTGAAGACAACTATTCAACTGAATGATAAAATATACGACGATGATTACAACCATTTTCTGTTTACTTCGCGAACTTGAATTGGTAACAAGTACGTTTCCAAAATCGTATTTGATCCTCTCGTTGCTCTACTGTCTACCACGTTTCTCGCGGTTTGCCCTCTGAACCGACTTGTGGAACTGAGTGGTTTCTTTTCCCCGCTGTCTTCGTTCGGCAAGAGAACGAGAGTTATGAGCTTGCTCCGCGTTTAGCTTCATAAAACTGAAAAAGCGGCGCTCGTCGAGTTCACCTGCTTGTAATGCCTCTTCAATCGCGCAGCCAGCATCACCTTGGTGACTACAATTGTAGAAGCGGCAACGCTGAGCGATTTCCAGAACATCATCGAAAACCTCAGCGACTCCCTCTTCACACGCGGGAAGCTGCAATTCGCGCATGCCGGGGTTGTCAACCAGAACTCCCCCCGAAGAAAGCAGATGCAGCGAACGCGAAGTTGTTGTGTGCCTCCCTTTGGCATCGTCTTCGCGTATTCCACCAGTCGCCAAATCCTTCGCCCCCAGAGCGTTCGCGATTGTCGATTTGCCGACGCCAGAGGAACCTAACAACGCCACCGACTTGCCTGGTCCGCACCAATGCAGCAGATTCGTTGTTTCTTCAGAATTCAAAGCGTTGATCGTTTCGACGAGAAGTCCAGGATAGAGTTGCTCGCATTCTCGGCGAAGCTCAGCCGGGTTCTCATGGAGATCAGCTTTCGTCAGGATCACGACTGGGAAGACCTCAGCCTGTAGGACCAAAGCCAGATAACGCTCGATTCGAGAAAGATTGAAATCGTCGTTGCACGAGCTGACAATAAAAATCGTATCGACATTGGCAGCGATCAACTGCGGTTTCACTTCTTCGCCAGGAGCTTTTCGATAAAGAAGTGACTGTCGCTCAAGTCGCTGAACCGTACGATGGTCAACTGGTTCCAACGCCAGCCAGTCTCCCACGGTCACCTCGCCCATCGCCTCCGCGAGTTGCACCGGGACACGAAACTCAGTCTCTGCACTCAACAAAAGCACCTGACTCCCATAATGTGCTGAGACCCTCGCAATCACCTGATTAGCGTTATTCTCTGTTGAGAGTTGTCGCTGAAAGAATGAATTCCAGCCAATAGAAATCAGTTTCTCGCTCTGCATAGATATCCATCCTGAAGGCAATTATTCCGGAACGACACGTTGGGAGAGAAAAAGTTCGCTGCACGGTTAGATTCTACGGAATGATTGAATGCAAAAAGTCTATGACAGCAAATTATTGCAGTCATAGACTTTTAGAAATATACCGAAGGTGGGACTCGAACCCACATGAGTGTTACCTCACTGGATTTTGAATCCAGCGCGTCTGCCATTCCGCCACTTCGGCTCGCGGGAGTTTTATATGGTTTCTTGACTCTTCTGACAAGCCTCGCAGGATGACGACACCAGTTGCGACACCCGAGAGGTCGAAAATGTCGAAAGAGAAACCTGCAATACTGAGAGAGAATTTCCCGCTGTTTGCCTATGGGGCATGCAGACCCTTCGATGGCTGCTGTCTACCGAGAGTATGTTGATGAAGACCGGCTAGTTGCTGTTGTCAATCACGTGCACAATTGGACATTCTTCTCAGATGAGCTCTCCGCTGATTCTGGGGTGTAGTTGTGGTTGTATGGTTTTGAAATCATCTTAAATCACGTAGTATCTGACGACCAAACCGGCGGACTCAGAATCAGTTTTTGAATACAAGGTGAATCTCTATTTTACACTGATTTATAAAACATTTGTGTGCGAAATCAGGTATTCCGTCGCTATAGAATACACCAATAGTCAAGCGAAGTGAAGAAGAGCTCGCTGCATCGGTCTCTACGAGACCGTCTCAATAGTTCGAGATGTAGCTGTTGCTTGAAAATATTACTCTCACTGGATGTTCTTCCGGCGTGCAGCGACCGATTTCACAAGAATTCTTAGCGTCGTAGTGCGCCAGAGCAGGAAAACGTGTTCATCTAAGACTTCAGCTCGAATATTTTTTGTGCAAGAACTCCCGGGAATTTCGTAGGAGTGGCGATCAGGATTGTGGTGCTTTTTA
>JABJMI010000738.1 GCA_018659505.1 Planctomicrobium sp. | reverse complement strand
TAGAAGTTGGTCTGTGGCGTCTTAAAGGTTCCACCAGTTGATGAAAGAATATCCTTTACCATTTTGTCCATAGGGACGTTGTTGGCAATCTGGTCGACGAGCCATTGATAATAGAGGAAGATCGATTTTTGAGAGACCTGATTACTGGAACGCATCATGAGCCATTCCGCCCATTTAGAAACCCAGACCTCGGTGAATTCTTTACGCTTTAAGAGCTCGTCGATTTTCTTGGTTCGCTTATTGGCATCTGAGTCTTGCATGAAAGCGGTGTACTCATCGTAAGTTGGTGTTAATCCAACGAGATCGATGCTGACACGTCGCAGGAACTCTTCATCGCTGCATAGTTCGGATGGATGTAGACGAAGTTTTTTCAACTTCGCTGCGACAAGTTCATCGATATAGTTGACTGGTTCAAATGGTTTTTCCTCATACTGAAGACCTTTAGGCAGGGCAAGGAATTGACCACCAATTGTGTGAATATCGAAGCGTGCCATCACGAAAGCTTCACCACGCTCACCCGCAGTTACGATTCCCATATCGTCAACAACGATTGAGGTTTCGTTACTGGTTGTGAAGGCGGCTAAGGAGGTCACATCCCGAGTCGTACCATCAGAGTAATTCGCAATCACAAGAG
The DNA here is from genome assembly GCA_018659505.1 of Planctomicrobium sp. GTDB lineage: Bacteria > Planctomycetota > Planctomycetia > Planctomycetales > Planctomycetaceae > Thalassoglobus. Next base: position 2,111 of record JABJMI010000738.1, on the reverse strand, counting down.
TCCGTTGCTGCTCACCACTTCCATCCAGAACCGCTTGGGGTGGATACATTTCGATTGAGGTACATTTCGCCTGATCCGCAGGATCTACTGGCACTCCGTTAGCAATCCATTCAACGAATGTTTGGTTGAGTTTAGAATCCGCTTCAAAACGTTTTCCTCCTGTATGAGGAACTGCACCAACGGATTTTTCAACGAACAAGCTTGCTGCCGGGACAGCGAGATCAATCCGGCGTCCCGGTTGCTCACGAGTGATACGGTGATGGTCTCCATCAGGATCGAAGCCGAACAACGAAAGCCGAAAACCATCTTTCCCGCGGGCGGCACCATGGCAGCTACCGGTATTGCAGCCAGATTTTGTAATGACAGGCATCACATCAAGCTTAAAACTGACAGGACGATCAACAGTTGCTTTGGTGACGATGATCGGGATATCAACAGATTTGCCTTCTGCTGAGATTGTGAGTTTTGTCTCACCATCAGCGACTGGTAGCAAGCGTGATGCGTCTCGCTTAGCAAATTTCTCGTCTGCGATTTTCCACTCAGATTTCTCGGTGAGATCGCGAGTCAATCCGTCGTCGTAAACTCCTTCGACAACGATGCCTTGGAAATCACGCTGAGTTGTCAAGCTGATTTCTTTAGGAAAGACTTTCAACTCAACTAACTGAGCAGCATTTGTCTGGGCAGTTAGTAAACCGAAACAAACAATTAAAATTGCGTTCCTGCACATGAGGACGTCCTTTATTTCAATCAAATATGATCGAGTCACATAAAAAATTGTAAAATATGACCGCTGTTACTTGAACAGATTCATCAGCTGCCAAGGCGTTATTACTATTAACTACTCACTACCAGATTCTGCCTGTTGCTTCTTCTCAAGCCTCAGCATTTCAAGTCGTGAAAGTGGTTTCTTCGGTGGTTCTTTTTTGGCAACGACCGGAGCTGGTTTCGGAGTTGCTGGTGCATCTTTTTTCGGTGGTGGAGGAACATCAACCCGTAAGCGACCAGTTCCCAAGTTATGAAGAATATTTGCGCCATTTTCGGGGACTTGAACCTGACAGAAGACATTTTTACTCATACCCGGAGGAGTCTTGTCTGTCGCTTTAATTGTAAAGAGCAATTCTTCTTGTCCAGACTTTACTTTCAGAGGTTCGGCTGTTGCATTCGCGGGCAAGCCAACTAACGTCACAGCCGCTTCTCCTGCAAACTCTTTGTTCGTCGTGACTTTAATTGGATAGACTGTTTCTTGTCCTTGTTGGACAGCCCCTTGGGCAAATTCAAACTTCATGTACATATCTTCGACGCGCAACGGAACGAACGGAGTACAAAGTTCGATGGAACCATTCCCAACCTGCGCGATACATCGCAGCGAGATCATTGATTCTCGAAGTGCTGCATTGCCAGCTGCGTTAAACGGAATTGAGGCTTCAGTCTGCCCTTTAGCAATTTTCACAGAACTACTGGCATTAACCCCTGGTGGATTCCGTAGGTTAATGAGACGAATCTCTTCGTCCCATCCTTCCGCCTTTTCGCATTTCACGAGAATGTTCATCGATCCGCCACGAACAAGTGGTACGGGAGGTGTTTCAATCCAGACTTTGAATGGTGCTTTTTCAGTGACGATTACTGGTAATCGATCGATATTTTCTTCCCAGACGCGGTTGTTATTCCCTCCGCGGATCATCAAGACTTTTTGAGAAAGTGGTCCGGCTACAATTTTGTCTTTTTGCTTCTCATCGTCGAGGAAAACTTCAGTCTTCGCAAATTTCCCTGCGACAGGAGCATCGTCGTTCGCATAGAAAACAACAGGCATCGCCCCATCTGCTCTCCAGCCTTCAGGGCATTCAATCCGAACACCAGCCGGAAGATCTGAACTTCTGAAGTTAATTGGTCCACCAATGTTATCTCTGCGAATCGTTGCCACAATTCCTGATCCAGCTCCTTGCGGAATAATGATTTGATGCTGTTGATAACGTGCAAATTCAACTGGCTCAGCAGTCAACAGAGGCTCAACCGGTGTTAATTCAATGCGGTAACTGAACGCCTCGCCACCATTTTTTAGATGATCGGTGACGGAAACGACATATTCACCATCAATCGGAGCTTTAAATCTT
>JABJMI010000792.1 GCA_018659505.1 Planctomicrobium sp. | reverse complement strand
TTTACAACTGCCTCATCAGTGCTGGTCGACAGCGACTGATGCCGATCTTCCTGACGACATCCACAACCATTGGCGGCTTATTGCCACTCGCAATCTCTGGTGGACCACTTTGGGAAGGAATGGCATGGTGTATGATTTTCGGATTGATTATCGCGACGCTATTAACGCTGCTTGTCGTTCCTGCTTTGTATGCCTTCTTCGTTGAAGTGTTTAGAACGAAGCCAGTACAGGTTGAGACTCAACCTTCCGGGGGGGCATAAATGCTCACCGTGCTGTTTTGTGCCTCGGTCTTGGTCGTGATGTGCGTCGGGATTCATTACCAATCACTGATGACACTGTCACGACTGAATCGCAAGAAGCAGTCTCGGCAACGCTGGCGGATCAACATCTTGATCTTAGGTGCTCTGGCAACGCACGTTGTTGAAATGTCACTCTTCTCACTCGGCTACGCCTTGCTCTGCCGGAACGATTGGTGTGGGCACATCCAAGACGCCGCGGGGGAAGCCTCGACAGATTACTTTTACTTTTCGTTTGTCGTCTTCACTTCCCTCGGCTTCGGAGACCTGACACCTGTCGGTTCCATTCGCATGATGACTGCACTTGAAACTCTCACCGGTCTCGTCCTCATCGGCTGGACAGCGTCATTCCTCTTCGTGGAAATGCAGCACTGGGCTGAGAATAACCTGGCTGAATAATCGAACTCACTCATTTCAACAAAATTAGATTATTGTGAAAGTTTCATGTAACCTTTAGGTTCACTGCGGTAAATACTATCGGAGCCAAGGAAATATGGAACAACTTGACCAGTCGGAAATCTTTGTTCAACAACTGACCGAACATCAGAATCGGTTGTATGGATATATCTATTCATTACTTGGCGACCACAGTCGAGCAGCGGATGTTATCCAGGAAACGAATCTGGTCCTCTGGCGAAAGATTCAAGAGTACGATCCTCAGAAGCCATTTCTGCCTTGGGCATTCAGTGTTGCCAGATTTCAGGTTCTCGCCCACATACGAGACAAATCAAGAGACAAACTGCTACTCGATGACTCTCTTGCGGAGTCGTTAAGTACAAGAGTTGAATCTCAAGCTGCAAAAGTTGATGTCATTCAGTCGGCTCTCAGACCATGCCTGGGGAAACTCTCTGAGAGCAATCATCAATTGGTCGATGGATTTTATTTTCGATCACAGTCGATCAACGAGATTGCAAATGAATTGAACAAGAATGCTGGAGCAATCAAAACCGCTCTACTTCGAGTTCGAAGGCAACTTGCCGAATGTGTAGAAAAACGCATGGCGACCGATATTTAGGCAGGATTGGTTTTTAATAAACACAGAGGCGCGGAGAGCACAGATGAAAAACAAAATTGACTCGCGACAATGTGTGCGAAATGAACCATCTGTCCTCACTCCGTGATCTCAGTGCCTCCGTGTTTCAAATTTCATTTTAGATAAATCCAGAATGTCATTTCAATCTGCGATTTAAGTCGAAATTCATCTTAATTCATGAATCAATTACTCGAAGAACTAGAATCGCTACTCTTTGATTGGGAGGATAAAACTCTCGATGATCAAGGTGTGCAGCGAGTGCGAGAAATTCTTCGAAGCAGTGAAGAGGCTCAAGAGTTTTACGCGAACTGGCAAGTCTTTCAGTCGGCGTTGAAACTCCATGCCGACTCAGGATTCACCCAGCTTGAAGTTGAGAAGGCTGCACTCCCTCGACCACGAACGAACATCAATCAAGGTCGTTCACAAATAGCAGCACCGTGGATGGTGGCAGCGACTTTGGTTGTTTGCGTTTTAGTTGGTCGTGTCATCTTTCTGGAGTATGCAAACGCAGTTCACTCCACGAATGCAATTGTGAAAAACGGTTCGGGATCTATCCCCCCGCATTCCGATTTAAAGGAAGAAATTTCGCAAGGTGTTGCGATTTTGACTCGACTGGTCGATGTCGAATGGACAGAAGAACAGGCTTCTCTTGAAGTAGGCGATGCTTTGCAGCCCGGACTTTTATCGATTCAGTCTGGGTTCGCTCAAGTTGAATTTTTCT
>JABJMI010000790.1 GCA_018659505.1 Planctomicrobium sp. | reverse complement strand
TTGGCAACGACAATATCTCGTGCCGGACCTGCCTGATCTGCCAAAACACTGCGAATGACGTCCGCACTCTCAGCAGGAGAGTTGACAATCAATTTATCTGGGGAAGTCTCTGACAATCCGAAATCTGCGGCTGTCCAGAAATGTTGTTCAATTGCATTTGGTTGAATCTCCCAAACGGTTGTTGTCCCCCAAAGTGCGACTTCATCGAGTTGATTGTTTCCGCAGACGACATACGTGCGATTTGTTCCAAGTTGGCTAGCTGCCTTGGCAATTTTCTCGGCGTTCTGATCGTTGTTCGCTCCGAGAAGTTGGAACTCTGCCTCTGCTGGATTTGTGAGTGGTCCTAATAAATTGAAGACCGTACGCATCCCAAGTTCAGCACGTATGGGAGCAACATGCTTCATCGCGTTATGAAAGAGCCGAGCGTAGCAAAAGCAAATACCGATTTCATCCAGGCACTCTCCTGCTTGTTCCGCTGTCAGACCGATGTTGACACCCAGTGTTTCCAGTACGTCAGCAGACCCGCTGGAACTGGAAACGCTGCGGTTTCCATGCTTGGCAACTGGCTGACCACAGGCTGCTACAACTAGGGCAGTCGCTGTACTGATGTTAAAGGTGTGTAAGTTGTCACCACCCGTTCCACAAGTATCGATCAATCCCTTTTGATTGGTCTTGATCTTAAGAGAGCGTTCACGCATTGCAGAGGCTGCACCTGCGATTTCGGTTTCGTCCTCACCTTTTGCAGCGAGCGAAATAAGCAACGCGGTCATGTCGACGGGTGAACATTCTCCATCCATGATCGAACCGATCGCAGTTCGCATTTGTTTGGCGTCTGCTGATTGATGTTCGAGGAATTGCTCAACGAGAACCTTAATATTCTGGTGCATTATTGGTTTAGTTCTTCTGTCATTAGATGAGTTATTCGAGGCGTGATTTAGCTTGTTGAATAAATTTCTGAGACAAACAAGCATCCTTGATTCCCGGTGCGGATTCCACTCCACTGGCGGTATCAACTCCCCAAGGTTGTACAATATTAACGGCTTCTTGGACATTCTCCGCAGTGAGACCACCAGCAAGGATTAGCGGTGGGAAATTATCATAATCATAGTTCTGCCGCAAAACTTCCCACGGAGCAGTTTTACCCGTCCCGCCATATGCGTCTGAAACATTGGCATCAATCAAACATCCAAACAGTTCGATTCCAGCAGATTGGTATGAATCTATTTGTGCTTGAAGATCACCGATGTTGTTTGCATCGATTCGGAACGCTTTAATGATCTGAAAATCTTTGAACTGGGCAACGAACTCGGGAGTCTCGTCTCCATGGAATTGAAGAGTCTTTATCCCTGTCTCTTCAGCAATTTGAAGAACCTCATCGACAGGATGATTCACGAACAAACCAATACTCATCACATTCTTTGGCAAAGCATCGACAATTTCCTTTGCTGCCTCTGCGGTAATGGAGCGTTTTGACTTCTCGTAGAAATTCAAGCCAATCGCATCAACGCCGGATTCTGCCACTTCCAACGTATTCGCAACCGTTCGTAATCCACAAACCTTAACCCACATCGATTGATTCCTCAGCAATCTTGTTCTCATTTTCGCGTGCAAGACGCCGCAAAGTTCGAATTCGGTCGATGGTCATTGCTCCGATGGCTGCAATCATCAGAAGGACAGTCTCGGTGATCAGCACCCAATTAGCATTCTTGTTGACCCAATGGTTGGCGGGGATGTTCTGATCACCGAAAGTGGCAGCGATGACAATGAATATCGAGACACAAAAGATCGCTGAAAGAAAAATCACAGGGTAGAAGATCATTCTTTCACGACGAACATCTTGTGGGGTATCTTTATGCATGGTTAGATCAACTTCGACTTACGTTCCGCGGGTGTTTCCGAACAACTCAATATGTTTCCGGGGGGAAACATTCCAGCCTCTTGTGGCAGCGGCTTCGCTGATCCATTCCATCTTTTCAGAGAGTTGATCCCATTCAATCCCTTGTGGCATCAGGAAGATGTTCTCTTCTTCGATCTTCGGGAATTCGAGAAGCCAATTCTCCACTCCTTCCAAATCGATTGTTTGATCGATCACAAATTTCAACTGGTAGCTGTAGTTCTGAATGAGCTTTCTAATGACTTCAGGTCGGTGACGTCTTGCTTCATGTCGTTCTGCCCAAGCCGTTCCTTGTGGAGTCGAATTCGAAAGCTTCGGGCTAATCGACATTAGGTCCGCTTGAACTTCTCGAACAATCGTTCCCGCAGTTTCAAAAGTGATGAAGTGCCCTCGCTGACGGAGTTCATTCGTAAACGGAATCATCTCTGGAACGAGCAACGGTTCCCCACCAGTGATCACGACATGTTCATTCCCGAAAGATTCGATTTCGAGAAGTAAACTCTCAGAACTTTGTTCAAAACCTTCGGGCTTCCAAGATGTATATGGCGTATCGCAAAACCAACAGCGAAGATTGCAACCTGAGGTTCGTACGAAACTACTCGGAACCCCGGTATAGCGTCCTTCACCTTGTACTGAATTAAAAACTTCCGAAATCCACATTTGCTAAGAATCAGATCAAGTTCAAATTGTGAGAACAGACTCTGTTATTGCTCTTCGTGCAGATATTGCTGAAACGAAAATCCGCAAATGCAACTTTTGCACAGATTGCCTGTCTGAATTCTCAATCTTACAGATTCCATTTCCGTAGTAGCAGTGATCTCAAACAAGTTTTAGGCAGGAAAAGTGTGTTTATCATAGATTCACTAGGTTTTTACCATACAAGGCTGATATTGATCGGAGTGAATAAACAATTGGGATATGGTTTGGCACGCAGCGTGCATTAGTTTCTTTCATCACCTCACTGGTCAGTCCTGACCGACAACTTCCTACTTTACATTCCAACTTGAAGTCAAAGCACGAAGCGAAAGACTTCTTCCATCAGCTTCAGATGCCCTGAAGTGCTAACAATCTACGGAGAGAAAACATGCTAGTCGTCGCCCGCAAACAACACGAATTCATTCAAATTGGTGAAGATATCATTGTGAAAGTTATCAAGACGAGTCGTGGCTCAGTGAAAATTGGGATCGATGCCCCCGGCGGACTACGCGTGCTACGCGGAGAACTTTCATTCGACGACCTTCCAGAGGAATTCAAACCGAAAGCACTTCCCAGACGTGAAGTGATGAAATCGAATACCGAATCTGCAAAAATGAAAGCTGTCGGTGCAGTATAAGACTGCAACCACATCGCAATTTTCAGGTTCTATCAACCGGAAAGCACCTATACCTGAGCCAATGTCAAGAGAAGTTTGAAAAATACTCAACAGGTCTTCCAATTCTGCCGATTCTAATGTTGGCTCGGAGAAAGGTGAGTTTTCCACAGTGGTGGGAATCAAGGGGGGCACCTTTCTTCTCTGCGAGCCAGGCTCTCTGAAGGTCCGTACATTCTTCTTATCGACTCTACAATCTATGAGAGAACCGATTCAATTTGAAGTTTCGTTT
>JABJMI010000789.1 GCA_018659505.1 Planctomicrobium sp. | reverse complement strand
TTAGTTTCAGCAGTCGGGTGCGGAGGAGGAGGAAGTACCGAAGGAACACAGGCTAAAACAACCGCAAAACTTTCCGGAACTGTGATGAGCAAGGGCAAGCCCGTTGAGAATGCGCTCATCAACTTCGAAAACCCAGCAGTTGGAGCATGGGGGACAAAACTCGAAGCGGGCGGTAAGTATTCGCTCGACATCGCACCGGGAGAATTCAAGGTTTCAATTGTTCCAAGTTTTGAGGCACAGGTTGACATGAGTATGTCATCAGATGGACAAATCCCTGAAGCTCCTAAACGTGACGATGTTCCTGAAAAATTCCGTGTCGCAGGTACTTCAGAACTAAGCGTGTCAGTCAAAGACGGTGAAGAAAACACGTTTGACGTTGATCTAAAATAACTGACGTTTTGTACTAAAAAGCCCAAGTGTATGGCGGTCTCCTCGACCTCACGGTTGATGACACCGCCAGCCACGTCCGGCACGACCAGAGCTTTAATTCTGTTGGGGATTGGTAGGATTGCGGAGTCAATGAAGTCGCTTCGATTTGCAGCTGAATCATATGTTTCTATAATTCTCTGCAAACTACTATCAAGAAGTCATCACCTTCATTCGGTACGCTATGAACTCTCTTTCAAAATGCTCAGCAATCGTAATACTTCTCGCTTGTATCACCTCACTTCAAGCAGAATCTGCACGAGAAAAACGTCATCAGCAGATTAAGAAACGGCTGCAAGATACGGCTGAGCTGAAGTACAACTACTTCGCACCGTCGGTTCATATTCGTTACCACCATCCAGATAACCAAGTATCTTACCTTGGTTATTACAACGAGATTCGTGTTGAAGAAACGGTGAAGCACACTTACTTCTGCACGATCGGCTTCGATGTCGGTTACCTGGGAATTCAGGATCATGGCAGCGGACACCTTGCGATCTTCTCCGTCTGGGATAAAGGTGGCGGAAAAGATGATAGCTCGGCTGTCGACGAAGCAGATCAGACGCAAGTTCTTTACTCAAATCCAGTCGCGAAAAGTAGCCGCTTCGGGGGAGAAGGTTCCGGTGCGAAAACGATGATGCCTTTCGCCTGGGAGCTCGGCAAAACTTATCGCTTTCTTGTGACGCTGACTCCGCAAGAACAAGGGACCATCTACACCGCCTGGGTTAGCGAAGTCGGAAAAGACTGGCAGAAGATCGCTGCGTATAAGACTGTCATGACCAAAAAGAAATTACAAGGCTTCTATTCGTTCGTCGAAGACTATGCCCGCAACGGTGAGACTGGTCAACAACCACGCTTGGCTTATTACCCTCGGCAAGCAGTGCAGAGTTCGACAGGGAATTGGCAGCGGATCGCTGATGGCTCGGGAACCATCGCAGATGACCTCATTCAAAACGGTCATTCGGGAGTAAAAGAGAACCTCTTCTTCAGCAAAAGCGGTGCAGAGACTGAGGACTATGCAACCAAGCCGAAGCGGTTCTCAATTGACCTTGAGCAAGAAAGTTTCTCACTCGAAAGCCCCGAGTGAAATTGAGTGAATATTGCCCATGTTGTTTAAGTTTAGATAACTAATGAGCTACACATGCCAGCAAGCCTTCCGCGATCTCCATTACTAGACCGGCGATTATTCCTGCAGCAAGGGGCAGCTGGTTTCGCTTCGTTAGCGTTAGCGAACATGCTTCATGCTGAGGGAAATGTCGCTTCTGGCGGTCAGGTTGAGGTCCTGCATTATCCGCAGCGTGCCAAGCAGGTGATTCATCTCTTCATGGCGGGAGCAGCGAGCCATATCGATCTTTTCGATCACAAGCCTGCGTTAGAAAAACATCATGGTGAACCTTCTGACTTTGGAGAGAAGGTCGAACTCTTCCAAAATGGAAACGGTCCCTGGATGAAATCCCCTTTTCGCTTTCACCCTTATGGCGAGACGGGAAAAATGCTCAGCGACGCCGTTGCTCCTTTGGGAGACTGTGTGGATGACATGGCGTTTGTTCACAACATGGTCGGTAAGACAGGAGTCCATAGCCAGGCGACCTATCTTCAATCGACAGGCTTTGATCGTCCCGGTTTTCCTGGAATGGGAGCATGGGCAGCGTATGGTCTGGGGACGTTGAACAACAACTTACCGACGTTTGTTGTTCTGCCCGATCATCGTGGCTTTGCCAGCAACGGTCCCAAGAACTGGGGTTCGGCGTTTCTGCCAGCGAGCACACAGGGAACTGCCATCTTCCCACAACGTGAAAACCCAATCGAAGACTTACATCCGAATGCGGAGTTCATTTCGTCAAAGAGTGAACAGGCGGGTCGGCAATTATTAGAGCAATTCAATCGATCTTATGAACAGCATCGTCCTGGTGACTCTCGATTAGAAGCCCGCATTCGAACATATGAACTTGCAGCGAAGATGCAATTGAGTGCGCCAGAAGCACTGGAAATTTCAAAGGAGCCAGAACACGTCCTGAAGATGTACGGGCTTGATCGTCCGGGAGCGACCTACCCAGCCGAGATCAATCCG
>JABJMI010000787.1 GCA_018659505.1 Planctomicrobium sp. | reverse complement strand
TTGAACTCAAAACTGCCGATGGTCGTCCGGTTCGGCTCACTCACGCGGAATCAAGCGTCGTGCAGGAATTAGCCGGATGAACAAGGTTCAACCGCGTTGGACGGGACTCGTCCAGATATTGCTCATTATCATTCAATCCCTATTTCTACCCTCTGCAACGGTGATTGAAGCCGCAGAACCACCGATCACTTCAATCACCTTCACTTCCGACGGCAAATCTGTTCTTGCAGCTTCTCAGGCGGGTGTGAATATTTACGACTGGCCTAACTTGAAGCGACGAGGGAAATTGGAATTTGCATTTGCGAACATTCACGATATTCAATTCTCTCCAGATGCCCAACGACTCGCCATCGCAGGCGGAAACCCTGGTGAGACAGGAGTTGTCAACGTTTTCGGCTGGCAATCACGAGACACCATCAGCGCACTACGGCAACATCAAGATTCGGTCTATTCGATCGCCTGGATGAATGACAATCGGCGAATCGTTTCAGTGTCGTTAGATCGTCAAGTGCTGCTTTGTCACGATTCGTCTGAGAGAAAAGTTCAAAAATTCGCTGGACATTCAAAAGGTGTGACCGCCGTTTGTTTACTCAAGGACGATACCATTTTGGTCACCGCCGGAATCGATCAAAGCTTGCGGGTTTGGGATGTAAGCACTGGAAAAATGATCCGCACACTCAACAACCACACAGCCCCGATTCACGATCTTCAATATCGCCCGAACCACGATGGCTTGCCGATGGTCGCTTCCATCTCCGACGACCGCACACTCCGCTTCTGGCAACCAACGATCGGTCGCATGGTCCGGTTCGTAAAACTTGATTCAATCCCGCTTGCCGTTGTCTGGCATCCCCAAAAACCAATCGTCGCCACCACCACATCGATGGGCAACATCGCCATCGTCGATGCCGAAACGGCTGAAATTCTGAAACAAATCAAAACGAATCAAAAATGGATCTACGCCCTCGTCGTTTCCCCCGATGGTAAGTGGATCGTTACTCAAGGAGAAGACGGGCTACAACGGCATCCATTTTTAGAAGAGTGATAAGAGCTTTCTTTTTACCCGTAGGGTGAAAATATTCACCCTACGCCGAATCTGCTATGCTGCAACGCTTTAACGTTCTTTAGCAAATCAACATTCCAGCCCTTACTGACCCATGGATTTAATCCTTCAGCCTTGGCATTTGTTTCTTACGATCTTCGGATTGTGGCTCAATGAGCAACTCCAACACCGAATTGATTTCCTCAACAACCAAGTTGAGGAATTGATGAAGCTCAACGGTAAGAAACGCATTCTGTTGGATGACGATGCTCGGCGAAGACTGGCAGTCAAAGGGAGATCGCTCGGTCTCAAGGCACTTCGAGAACTCACCACGATTGTCACACCTGAAACAATCATGCGGTGGCATCGAGAATTGGTGGCCAAGAAGTGGGACTATAGTGAGAAACGTAAGTCCGCTGGGCGGCCATGTATCAGGCCAGAAATTGTTGGCCTAGTCGTTCGATTCGCCAAAGATAATCCTCGTTGGGGCTATGATCGCATTCAGGGAGCACTTTCCAATCTTGGCTATCACATCTCAGACACGACTGTTGGCAACATCCTCAGAGATCACGGAATTGAGCCAGCACCAGATCGACAACGTACTGGTGATTGGAATGCGTTCCTGAAAGCACATTGGGATCAATTGGCGGCCATCGACTTCACAACGATTGAAGTCTGGACTTCAAAAGGGCTGATTACTTACTACTTATTGTTTGTAATTGAACTGAAAACACGAAGAGTTCATTTCGTTGGCTCAACGCCAAACCCAGGTGAATCTTGGATGAAACGGATGGCTTTAAACCTGACAGATCATGAGGACGGTTTCATTAACGGGAAACAATACTTGCTGATGGACCGGGACACCAAGTTTAGCAAAGCGTTTCGAGAGATACTCTCTGATGCTGGTGTTCAAGCGGTGATGCTTCCACCACGCAGTCCTAACATGAATGCATTCATTGAACGATTCATGCGAACTCTGAAATCAGAGTGTTTGGATCGAATGATATTCTTCGGCGAGTCATCAGTAAGCAGAGCGGTGAAGTCTTACCTTGAACACTATCACACCGAACGGAACCACCAGGGGCTTGGTAACAAACTGATTGAACCGAACGAAGCGGTGACTGGAAAGATCGAGTGTCGTGAGCGACTTGGTGGAATGTTGAAGTACTATCATCGTGAGGCAGCATGATGTTTCGATGGCTGAAGAACAAACTCTCTGGATGGTTAGAGAGAGGCCTGAGCAAAGAATTGAAACGACTGCAGGCAGAAACTCAAAGGCTCAAAGAAGAAATTGAACGTGAAACGGGCAATCCAGTTGAGTTATCACAAGAAGCGAAGCTTCGTCTGGCTGAAAAATCACACGGTCTTGACCCAGAGTTTCTTAAACAGAACTCGGTCGTTGATCCTGAAGAACTCGCTAAGCTACGACACCAGGCTGAAAAACGATAGTTATTGTAGATTCAAAGTGAGATGAGAGACTGATTTACGAACGGATGAATAATTTGACCTTACGGCACTTCAGCGAACGCAAAACAGTTACTGGCACTCTGTCGCGATCACTGGGGTGCGATTAAAAACGGTCTGCATTATGTTCGCGACGAAGCGATGGCAGAAGACTGCAGCACGATCTTTCGCGGTCACGCCCCACAAAACCTGGCAGCGATGAGAAACGCCGCCCTCAACTGGCTGAGGAGAAGAGATATCCATAAAATCGCCCCCACCTTACGCAGTTTTACCCGGAATCCCCTACGCCTCTTCACCAAACTCGGCTACCAGAACTAAACGAAAGCCCTGTCGCTGAGTAGTTACCCTGGATCAATTAATTGTCAAAATACACCAAATTGCCTCAACGGGGCATCGAGGGCCTAGTGAAACTTAAGCGACGCAAATCAGCACTGTTGTCGTTGATACGGTTTCTGATCGGGAATGCGATCAGAAACCGGTAAACAACTGAAAGCGAAAGATGAAGAAGCGAT
>JABJMI010000383.1 GCA_018659505.1 Planctomicrobium sp. | reverse complement strand
GCGAAATTTGTTTACATCTATAGAAATCCATTTGATGTTATCAAATCCGCATGCCATCTTCGCAAGAAGATGATCGACAACAATACCATGGGGAAAAGCATCTATCCCGATATACAGAACGATGTTTTGATCAACTATAAAACTGCGATCACACAGTATGAAGCGGATAAGCAATTGATTCCAGAAGGAAACTTACACGAAATCAAGTATGAAGAACTCGAAGTGAATCCTCTCGAAGAGATGGAGAAACTTTACGCGAGTCTTCAACTTGAAAATATCCAAGACATGCGATCAGCCGTAGAACCTCAAGTTGAGAAACTTAAGAACTACAAGAAGAATAAATTCGAGCCTGATCCGTGCTGGGAAAAAGAAGTCTATCAACGATGTCAGGAGATCTACGACCTCTACAGCTATCCTCCGCCACAAATTGTGCTAGACGATCAAACTGAAAAAAGTCCGGCTGAAGTGCCACAGAAATAACTTAGTTTGGTGCAGAACCTTACGGTGGTCTGATTAAAACAAACACGACTGGGAGGAGTAGGTCGAAGTTGCCTGTTCCAGAAAGACCGAGTCGATAGTAGGCATTGAAAAAGTGAAATTGTAAATTGCAAAATGAAGTCAATTCGCACACCATTTTTCAATTGTCAATTTACACTTTTCGATACTCCAAATGGTTGCCGAACGGGTCTCAACTGATGTGATGCTCTTCGTGTGCCCTCGTGGGATTTTCGACAGCCCAGCCTTGTGGATCATCTCGTGCCTATAATTCGATTGATCGTAAGGGGGTTTAGGAGTCAGGATTAGAGATTCAATGAATTGGCTCATTTCGTATTTATTACCCTTGCCCCTCGCCCCCTCGTCCATTGACCAGCGGCTCGAATAAAACCTTCCTATTTGGTTGCGTCTGACCAAGCCGCGACAGTGAGAGTGGTAAAACGATTCTCGGTTCAATACTCTGCATGATTTCCGGGGCGTCTGTCATACAGCTTGCCTCACCTAGGAGATCATCATGTCGAAGTGTCTGGTCACGGGAGGAGCTGGTTTTATTGGCAGCCACCTCACCGAGAGTCTGCTCAATGAAGGGCACGAAGTTACCGTTGTCGATAACTTTTCCACTGGTCAAAATTCGAACCTCTCGCGGGTCGAGGACCACCCAAACCTCACTCTTCTCACTGGATCGATTACTGATCAAACGCTGCTGACGGAAGCTGTTCGTGGTGTTGATACCATCTACCATTTAGCAGCTGCTGTCGGCGTGAAGATCGTCGCAGAAGATCCCGTCAGAACGATTGAAACCAACATCTATCCAACTGAATGGCTACTGCGACTGGCGGTTCAAACCGGTTGCCGATTCTTTCTCGCATCGACAAGTGAAGTCTATGGAAAGAATCCCAAAGAGAAATGGACGGAAGAAGAAGACCTGCATTTTGGTCCGACTTCGAAACCTCGCTGGGCTTATGGATGTTCTAAAGCCATCGATGAATTTCTAGCACTGGCTTATCACAGTAAATTTGGTTTGCCTGTTGTGATCGGTCGCTTCTTTAACGTCGTTGGTCCTCGTCAGGTCGGAAACTATGGCATGGTCATTCCACGCTTTGTCGATCAGGCTCTCAACGGTGGTCCTGTTGTCGTCTACGACGATGGAGAACAAGTCCGCTGCTTTGCTCATGTGAAAGAAATCGTCGACTGTGTGGCGACGTTAACAAACTCCGATGCCGCAGTCGGCAAGATCTTCAACATCGGCAGCGATCAAGCTGTCTCGATTAAAGAACTCGCCAACGAAATCATTCAGCGAGTCGATCCTGCCGTGCAAATTAAATACGTGGAGTACAGCGACGCTTATGGCAAA
This sequence comes from Planctomicrobium sp., assembly GCA_018659505.1. Taxonomy (GTDB): domain Bacteria; phylum Planctomycetota; class Planctomycetia; order Planctomycetales; family Planctomycetaceae; genus Thalassoglobus. The sequence goes on along the minus strand of JABJMI010000383.1, from coordinate 3,290 downwards.
AACTTCGAAGATGTCCGTCGCAGAGTTCCAGATGTCACTCGCTTAGCAACAACCATCAATAAAAAACCACAGCTATCCTTGGGAGAGATCCTGGACGACATTATCGCCTGGAAGAAAAGCCTGTGAGAATTGAAGACGAACAATTCCGCAGTTTGGCGAGCGGGGTAGCGTATGCTCCCTATACATTTTGCATTGAAGACTGATACTCCTTATTTACGGGACATAAAGCATGCGAAATGAATGACACTTCAAATCAGGTCGAACTCCTCGATGGCGTGACGAAAACAGCTGTCGATGCCATTGATTTGATTGTAAAACCGGTCGTCTGGTATAGCATCGCGATGCTGGCGGTGGAATGTCATTACTATCCGACCTCTGCGAGTCGCGAGAACCCTCTATTTTTCTTGTGGTCGGAACGGGTTGTCGCATGTCTGTTCACTTTGGAGTTCATCATTCGCTGGGTGCGGCATAAAGGGCAAAAGTTCTTCCCGCTGACTCCCTTCGGAATTATCGACTTCATGGCGATTTTGCCTTTCTGGATCGGGTTTATTCCAGCGGTAAAACCATATCTGCATCTAGTGAGAACGCTGCGCGTGATGAGAATGTTGAAGTTCTTCCGCTATAGCCGCGGATTGCAGGTGGTAGCGCTAGGCTTCTATCGAGCTTATTTCAACTTGAAACCATTGATGCTGGCAACATTGATGGTCCTGCTATTCACGATGTTTGCCCTCTATCAAGTTGAAGGTCCACACCAGGAGGAGTTTCGCAGCCTGTTTACAATTAGCTGGTTCCTCGAAGTAACAGGCACCACGGTTGGCTACGGTGACCTTTCCCCTTCATCAACTGGCGGCAAGGCGATTGTCATGGTTTACATGATCGCTGGTCTGGCAATTTTCATGGCATGTTTTAGTGCGATCACCAAGGCGTTCGAAAAAGTCTTTTCACAGGCTGAGAACCCGGAGTTCAACCCGCTGCAAGAGTTCATTATCGTTCGACGCAAGCGAGAGAAACTCGAAGAACTCTTCAAAGATGTCGGCACCACCAACGCCGACGCCGCCTGGGAAGAACCCGAGGAAGAGATCAGCCTGGCGGAAGAACAAACCGATTCAACAACCCAGTGAAGTGGACTGATTCAGTAAAGTAGATATGGCTTAAGAACTCCAATTTGACCTGGAATTCCCGAAACCTAGAGACATCACCATCCTCCACGATAAATAGTAAATTTGATGTCAAAGCCACCAAAAGTGCATCGTTTCGAGACACGTAATCCGTAATTGAAGACTTTATATTTCGAAATATACTATTCTTGTTTGTAAAATATGCCATCTACTTCTAGTAAAACACAACTTCCATTCTTGCCAAAGTAGTGAAATCGTACTAAGATCAACTCATCTAAATATGCGGTGGAATTCATCGACCGTACGCTTTCTTCCCTAATTTTCATTTGGAGTTTTCCATGAGACAAAGAACAAAGAAAAATCGCGGATTTACCCTAATCGAGTTGCTGGTTGTCATTGCCATCATTGCCATTCTTATTGCCTTGCTGCTGCCAGCCGTTCAGCAAGCTCGTGAATCTGCCCGGCGTACTCAATGTAAAAACAACCTGAAACAAATCGGGCTTGCTCTGCACAATTACCATGATATCTACAACGCTTTCCCACCCGGACGTACTCGCAACACATACTCTGGAATTAGTTCCGCATGGTACACAGGGAATATTTCCTGGTTGCCACGTCTTCTGGCTCAGATCGACCAAGCTCCTTTGATGAATACCATCGATTGGGACTTAGGTCAGGGCACAAGTGGTACTGATGGACATGGTGGCGTAAACGGTACTAATCCCACGGGTGCCCGCCGTCAAATTGTTCCAGCATTCCGCTGCCCGACTGATCCTGGAAACGGCAGTGTTCCTTGGACAACACCAGCAGGTGTAAGCGTGTCAGGAAACGCATCGAACGGGGGATATGCTTCTGGCAACTATGTTGGAAGTGTTGGGAATACCACTCGACTCAATAAAACCGTAGAAGGTCTGTTTGGTCTTAACAGTAAGATGAAGTTCCGTGATATTTCTGACGGGACCTCCAATACTCTCGCTGTTTCTGAAGTCATCATTGGCTTCTATCGTGAGCAGGGTAATGATACTGGTGACCGAACCGACTGTGTTGGTGGTGCCAAGGACACGAGTAAATCACGACAAGCAGGAAATTCGTGGTTCTACGCCTATTTCCCACAATCCGCTTTCTTCAATACCTACGTTGGTCCTAATGGAAATCGAACAGTTGATTGTGGGCAGAACTCAGACCGCGCAAATCAGGCAGCCAGAAGTCTGCATGTTGGTGGAGTACAGGCAACAATGTGTGATGGATCAGTTCGCTTCATCAGCGAAAACATCGACCTTGGAACATGGAATAACCTAGGTGACAGTTCTGATGGTCAAGTCCTTGGTGAATTCTAATAATTTCTAAAGTCTGCTTATTTTAAGATTACCCCAAAGAGGAGACGTACGTCTCCTCTTTCCTTTCTTAGCGATGGATTTCGACTCCATTTATATTTCAGCTTTCTACTAACGGATAAGGACTAATGATTCGTAAGCAATTTCTACTATTTTCATCCCTAACTGTATTTGCAGCGATTCTTGTAGGCTGTGGGAGCAATGTCAAAGAGGGTGTCGCTGATGGACCGGATGAGCCTGAAGTCGAACTCACTGAAGAAGAAGTCGAGGGTGAAGAAGAAGCCACACAAAATTACGGACGGTAATCGCCATTGAAATCGGAGCATGAACCTTCCGAGTCACATGCCACAAGAACTCTTGTATGGCTAGTGAGTGTGCCCCTGTTAATCACGCTGCGACCGGTTAACACAGCAAATATCTGGTGGGATTTATCTCGAGGCAGAGAGGTTCTTTCCGGATCAATAGCGCCGTCGAGTGCTCTACTTTCCTTGGACGCCCATTATGAGGCAGACTGGTTAAGCGGTCTGCCTTTTTATTTTCTCTGGCTGATCGGTGGGGTTCTCATGCTGGCTGCTGTGCCAGTTGTCGCCGCAATCGTTTTGGGGCAATATTCGCAAAGAAAATTCAGCCGACAGGACAATTCATTAAACCTATTGTTCTTTTTGCCACTCCTACTCTGGAGTGCACGAGATGGTTTGCAGCCAACCTCGCAATTGTTTGACATCGCGGGCATGTTGGTACTGGTTGAAATCGTACGTTCGAAGATCTCTCAACGTGCAAAGGGCATCTGTATCTTTCTTACGTTTCTGGTGTGGGCGAACATTGGTCCTTCACCAAT
>JABJMI010000424.1 GCA_018659505.1 Planctomicrobium sp. | reverse complement strand
GGTGAACATGTTTGGGCAATGAATTTCGAACTCGATTTAGATTCACAACATTATGAATTTCTCCTCGCCGATCTTGATTACGATTTGAAAGAGTTGCCGGAAAAAGAGGGGGATGAGTTCGTACCGCAACATAGTTCCGATCTCGATTTAATCTGTTTCGGACCATCTGGAATTGAGATCTATCGCAATGATCTGGAGCAAGTTGGAGGAATAGTCAGTTTTGAAAAAATAGATTCAAATCTGGGAGAATTGAACTTAGGCAATGTCACTCAGATTATCCCGACAGATTTGAATAATGATGGCGATCTAGATTTGGCTGTGATCGCAGAGGGGGACTTGCATTACCTGAACAACTTGGGTGAGTTTCAGTTTGAAAATGTTTCTCTTCCAAAGGAGACTCAGACTTTAAAAATAAAAGAGTGTGTTGCTCTCGATTTTGACCGTGACATTGACATCGATCTCCTTGTGTTATTGGAGGATGGAAGCCTTGTTTTACTGGAAAGTTATCGGCACGGGACGTTTCGCTGGACCCCACTCGATCAACAGTATTCAGGAAAATCGGTCGCTTCAATGCATGTCCTTGATGTTGATCACAACGGTTCCTGGGATGTCGTATTGGCTGGCTCAGACGGTGTTGAATTGTTGCTCACTCAAATGCCTGAAACAGGTCAAGTTCTATTCAGGCCTGCTCAGAAGATCACGGCACAAGCTGTCAAAGAATTGCTCCCGTTCGATTACGACAACGACGGACGTACCGACTTTGTCATCAATGGAGAAGCTGGACTTTCATTTCTAAAGGCGGAATCCAACCTACAATTTACTATAGTCGACATACTGGAGAAGGAAGTCAAAGACATCTCCTCTATTGTCGCTGCCGATTACGACTCCGATGGTGACATCGATCTTGCGGGGATCTCGAACGATGTTGTGACCATGCTCACAAACGAGGGAGGCAATCAAAATTCTTGGATAGACGTCGCTCTGCTTGCAGCGAGGGTGGAAGACAAAGGCGGTTCCGGTAGTCAGCGAATCAATCATTACGGGTATGGCAGTTTGATTGAAATACGTTCTGGCACAAACTTCCAACAGGCTTATGTCGATTCACCAGTGACGCGATTTGGTTTGGGGGATCGGGAGCAAGCCGATGCGGTCCGCATTATCTGGACGAATGGAATTCCACAGAACATCATTCAACCGAAAACAGACCAGAAGGTTTGGGAAGTACAAAAGCTGCTTGGTTCGTGCCCGTATCTCTACACATGGAATGGTGAGAAGTTTGTCTTTGTAACCGACTTACTGTGGGCGTCTCCGATTGGTTTACAAAACGCAGCCAAAGAACTTGTTCCGGCACGTCCTTGGGAATACTTGAAAGTTCCAGGAGAATTGCTGAAACCGAATGATGGCAAATATCAATTACAAATCACCGAAGAACTCTGGGAAGTTGCTTACTTTGACAAACTCGAATTGATCGCAATCGATCATCCAGCAGAAGTCGACATCTATTCAAATGAGAAGGTCGGACCTCCATTTATCGCTGAGCACAAAATTCACCAGGTTGAAAATAAGCAGTCTCCAGTTTCAGTCAAGAATCATTTGGGGCGTGATCTTCTTCCGGAAGTTGAAGCAGAAGACGAGGTTTATGCGAAACCATTCGCAGAGCGTTTAACTCAAGGTTATACGGATGAGAGTTTCATGGAGATCGATTTTGGATTAAAAGAGAAGCCCAAGTCATTGAAACTCTTCATGACCGGTTGGATTTATCCAACGGATACCGGTTTGAATGTTGCTCTTTCTGAAGATGCGTCTCGACCGGGACCGACTGCACCGTCAATCTCAGTCCCGAATGCAGACGGAGAATTCATTGAAGTCATTCCGTATTGTGGCTTTCCCGGCGGGAAAACGAAAACAATTGTGCTTGATTTGACTGACAAATTCTTGACCGACGACTATCGAATCCGATTCTCAACCAGCATGGAACTCTATTGGGATCAAATCTTCTTCTCAACTGAGAATCCTGCGGGTAAACTCGTTCGTCAACCTTTGGAATGTCTCTCAGCAGACCTACACTATCGAGGCGTTTCAGGCATCGAATATGGTCAGAATAACGGTCCTGAGAGATTTATCTATCAAGAGACAATCACTACACCTGCATGGCCTGCCATCGACGGAAACTTCACACGCTTCGGAGAAGTTAAAGAATTGCTAACGGCAATCGATGACCGTTTACTCATCATCGGAACAGGTGACGAGGTCACACTCGAATTCAGTCTTCCAGAGAAACCGCTTCCCGCTGGATGGAAGCGAGACTTTATTTTGCATTGTGTTGGCTGGGATAAAGATGCGAACTTACATACAGTCACCGGTCAAACAGTAGGTCCGCTCCCATTTGTAAAAATGGAAAGTTACCCCTACTTCGAAGATCAGCCACATCCCAAAGAATACCTTCAGGAATTTCAAACTCGTCAATTGAACAAAGATGAGTTTCGCACGGTTTTAAAACATTCCACTCTGATTGAGCTTGAACAAACCGAGCCTACGCAATCTAACTAATCTTACTTGAACGAGTAGGGTCTGCTTTGCGGACCACTCATTTCATTCTGTTAATACTGTGAGTCTTTCATGCTTCCCAGACATTTAGCAATCTTGCTTCCTCTATCTATCTTCACTCAATTTTCGTTTGCACAAGACGAAATGGTTTATCCATTGGATGTCGCTGTGGGACCGGATGAAGCGATTTATGTAGCGGATCGAAAATTACCCGGCATCTGGAAAATTGTAGACGGCAAGCCTGAGATATTCTATAAAGGTTCGAAGACATTTCGTACTCCGCTCAACGCCGTTCGTTGTCTGGTAGTTGATGAAGATGGAACCGTCTTTGCCGGAGATTCAGCAACACGCGAAGTTTATGCTTTCGACGCAGATAAGAAACCCGTTCCACTGACAGATGGATACATTGGGATCGCTGCAGATCTGATAATTGATGGCGACAATATTATTGTCTCCGACCTCGAAACGCAGCGAATCTGGTCATTTCCTAAAGCAGGCGGTAAACCAGAAGAGGTTGCTGTCATTGCAGCGGTGAGAGGTCTCACTAAGAATGCTGACGATCAATTGATTTGCGTAACGACACTTGAGAACCCGATTCGTCGCGTATCATCTGACGGTAAAATTGAGGTGATCATTAAAGACCGACCGTTCGAGATGCCACACCATTGTGCGATTGTCAAAAATCACATTTATGTCGCTGACAATTACTCAAACACAATTTGGAAGACAGAACTTAAAGAAGACGCAAAACCTGAAGCATTTGCCAAAGGTTCACCGATGCAAAAACCTGTCGGGTTGTGTCGCTACAAAGAAGGCTTTTTGGTCGCAGACCCTCACGCGAAACAGATATTCATTCTGGATAAAGATGGGACAGTTACCCCCCTTGTCTCCGAATGATCTTATTTGGTGTACACGATTCGAGCTGATTTTCGAAGGCGAATTACGAGTTCTTCCCAGAGTTCTTTTGAGAGAACTTTCACCACCTGTGGTCGGGCATCTTCAAGGCTGAGGTCACCTGGAATTCGCTTTTGCACTTGCACTATATGAATACCATAACGACTGCGAATTGGATCCGAGATTGAACCTGGAGAAGTCGAAAATGCAGCTTCGGCAATCGGTTGTGCAACTTGACCATAGTATTCGAAAGAACCTAAAGCACCTCCGCTTTTCGCCGATGGGCTCTCTGAAAGGAGTTTTGCGGCATCCGCGAATGTCATTTCTTTCGCTTCGATACTTGCTTTCAATTCACTGACTGATCGCATTTCTTTCTTGATTTGCTCCTCGGAAGCCGACTGTTTCACTTTCTTAAAAATCTGAGCTGCGACAAGTTCCGTTCCGTCGAATTTCTCTTTGTTTTCACCCCAGAACTCTTTAATTTGAGATTCCGTCAAGACGGAATTCACGTAGGTCTTCCAGGTGATTTGCTGAGCGATCATGGCTTGTAATGAGTCTTCACTCAGTCCTGCTTTATTGAGAACTTCAGTGAGATTATCTCCCTTATTCTCAATCATTTTTTTGACAGCATTCATTCGCTGTTCTACTAATATCTTATCCGCTTTGACTTTTCGCTTCGACAAGAATTGTCGAACCAACTCTCGGTCCACCAGAGTTTCGATTAACTCTGCTTTTGCTTGTGGAGCAGAATCGGCTGAAAGCTGTATGGCGAAGAAACTGAGATTGAGATTGGCAGAGGTCAGTTCTTGTCCATTAACAGTTGCTATGATTGCATCAGGCGCAGTCTCGACAAACTGCTCTGCTTCGACGACTTCAGCTGCTGACAAGACCACGCACATCAATAATGCGCTTCGAGTGATTGATTGGAGTGAAATAAAATCAGTCATTTGTCTTCTCATCGGAAATTTTCTCCGCATGTTTTTCACTGGCGTGTCGCTGAAGTTCTTCTTCGGTCTGATTAACAAGAGCGATTAGTTTTTGTCCCGCTTTCGGATGATTGTGTTCGGCATCCATGACTGTCAGTTTACGATTTTGAGTCACAAACAGAGGAATCGCATTGCCACCATGTTCGCTTTGGAATTTCTCGAATGTAAATTCAGGTGTTATTTTCGTCGCCTTGATGACCGCTCCAGCATCGAGTCTTTCAGCCAGTCGTTGATAGCTTAAATCCTCTCCGAAGAGAAATCTCGCACGCAAGTACGAGACGGACTTTTCCTGTTTTTCGACTCTTCGCCAAGGCGTTAACTGAAACACATTAGCTCGACTGAAAATTGCTGAGAAGTGCATTGCTCCCAGCGAATTCACTTCATCGTTCGGTGTCAATGCAACAAGACGACCGATGCCTCCTAAGTCGAGTTCATTGAGTGTATTTTCATTAAGTATGTCGGCGTTTTTCGTCCGTAATCCATCCATGCGAGCGGTGGCTATGTTCCAACGATTGGTGTCGACAAGCAGAACTGGAAAACCAGCTTCCTGAATCGCTTGCCCGACTTTTCGAGCCAATTCATTTGCCCCTAATATTAGAACACCTTGTGGATCTGATGTTGCCAGCCCAAGAAATCTTGCCAGCGGAAAGGCAGTCAAGCCGTAGACAACCACGGTCCCAACAATGATCAAGAACGTCGCAGGGACGAGCCCTTTGCCTTCTGGTCCCAAGTGGATAGCGAACACAGAAGAAACCGCCGCAGCGACAATCCCACGCGGAGCCAGCCAACTCAAGAAGAGTTTCTCTTTCAGAGTCAGATTCGATGACCATGTCGAAGCAAATATCGCCAGCGGACGAACAATGAGAATCATGAAGGCGACGAATAAAGGACCGCGCCAACCTAGTTCCACAAAGGAACTTAATTTCACTCTCGCTGCCAACAAGATGAACAAACCTGATATCAACAGTAGACTCAAGCTTTCCTTGAATTCGACGATATGTTTGAGGGTCACACCCGAGTTGGCAACGATCACTCCCATCAAAGTTACTGCGACTAAACCAGACTCTTCC
>JABJMI010000569.1 GCA_018659505.1 Planctomicrobium sp. | reverse complement strand
TAGGGATTTTCTCGTTAAAGCTACTTTTGAAACTTGTTGCAGCCGGGAAAATCGCCTGGTTCGGCGTCTACTGTTTGCTTCTTGGAATCACAGTGATTCTCTGTTCTCTCACAGAGATTTTGTGACGATTCGCTAAATCACAGACCGTAAACTGCGCCGAACTTTTCATTTAAATGCTTGAGCAACGGTTCCGCCGAGAGTGGTTTGCCGGTCACGATTTCGACAAGTTCAGGGGCGTAATAGTGACGTCCATGTTTGTGGATGTTCTTGTTCAACCATTCTTTCAGAGGCATGAATTCCCCTTGTGCGAACATCGCGTTCAAATCGCCCAAATCTTCTTCTGCTTTTTCGAAGAATTGAGAAGCGTACATATTTCCGAGTGAATAGGTTGGGAAATATCCGATCAGACCTGCTCCCCAATGGACATCCTGCAAACACCCAATCGAATCGTCTGTCGGCGTGATCCCGAAATATTCAGTGAATTTTTCGTTCCAGACACCTGGAATATCTGCGACGTCTAACTCACCACCGATGAGGGCCTGTTCTAATTCAAAACGGAGCATGATATGCAAGTTGTATGTCACTTCATCGGCTTCAACGCGAATCCAACTCGGTCGGACATCGTTCACGGCGGAATAGAAATCATCGATGTGAACGTCGCCGATTGCGTTAGGGAATGTTTGTTGAGCTTTCGCATAGAAGAACTCCCAGAAAGCTCGACTTCTCCCGACCAAGTTTTCCCACATTCGTGATTGTGATTCATGAATTCCAAGCGAACATGCCTCACCTGTGGCAAGTCCGAAGTCATCGTCTTTCAATCCTTGTTCATAGATTCCGTGCCCGGCCTCATGTAATGTTCCGAAGAATGCACCTGGGAAATGATGCTCGTCGTAGCGAGTGGTTAATCGACAGTCGCCAGGACCAATTCCAGAACAAAATGGGTGTGCGGCAATGTCGAGTCGCCCCGCATTGAAATCAAAGCCAATCATACTTGCCGCCTCGACACTCAATTCCTTTTGAGCAGCGGTTGGATAGAGTCTTTCCAGAATCGAGATGTCTGTTTGCGTCTCTGAAGCTTGAATCGCTGTAACAAGTTGAACAAGCGACTCACGCAACGGAGTAAAGACTTCTTGGATTTGAGCAGCGGTTGCCCCCGGTTCATAATCTTCAATCAAGGCATCATATTTAACGCCAGTTTTACTTCCGAGTGCATCTGCTTCCTCACGTTTCAGGTTGATGATTTTCTCTAACCACGGCTGAAAGAGTGAGAAATCTTTCTTCTTACGTGATTCGACCCAGGCGTGTTGAGAAAGAGTTGTAGCACGCGTCAGTTCTTCCACCAGTTTCTTAGGCAGTTTCACTGTTCGATCGTATGCTCGACGAGCATCTCGCACATTTGCAAATGCAACGGTCTCTTCCCCGCCGACAGTAGATGGATCGGAGAGTTCATTGAGCATTTCGCCCAGTTCAGAAGAAGTTCCACGTTCGTGAGACAATCCTGAGATCATTGCCAGTTGATTCGCCCGATGCTCAGCACCATGCGGAGGAAGGTTCGTCTGTTCATCCCAACCTAAAACCGCTCCGCATGATCGCAGCAAAGCGAGTTCTTTCAGTTCCGTTACAAGATTTTCATAAGTTGACGTCTTCTCACTCATCCCTGATCTCTCTCCATTGTCCCGATTTTTGTTATGATTTAGAAAATAATCTTAATCATTGTTCTCCAATTTGGACATCGGTGACAAGCGACTGTTTAATTTTTTAGAAAGATCGCTCACTCTCAAGGAATGAAAGTGAACCTGGACCGTTAATTTATGTCGTTCATCAAACAATTTGTCTTGGTTCTATGGGCATCTCCCACAACAATCATTGCAACTGCGATCGGCGTTTTGGGTTTGCCGTTTGGGACGAAATTTCGAAGACAAGGGCGAACTCTGGAAATTTATGGAGGAGTGGTCGAGTGGCTTCTTTCTAAAACGCCCGTCGACGCACTTGCGATGACTTTAGGACATGTCATTTGGGGACAAAATTCTGCATCGCTGGACTTTTGTCGTGAGCATGAGCTCATCCATGTTCGCCAATATGAACGCTGGGGACCGTTTTTCATACCACTCTATTTCTACTATTCTTTCCTGATGTGGTTAACTGGGAAACATCCCTATTATGATAACCCATTTGAACGCGAAGCATTTGGCGAATGTCATCCGCACTACAAGCATCAAAAACCGTCGAACGAATGAATTCAGATCAACAGCCGCAAGCGAAATTCAATCAAGCTGTTGAATGGCTGCAAGGTTCAAACAAGATTGCAGTCTTTTCCGGAGCGGGAATGAGTGCATCCAGCGGGATCAATACATTTCGTGACGAAGGTGGTTTTTGGCAGCGATTTCCGCCTGAACAATTCGCCAACTGGAAAGGTCTCCTGCAAACGGCTCTTCTCGAACCTGACTTACTCGCGGACTTCTTAATTGCGATCCTCGAACCAATCGCTCTAGCTGAGCCGAATTCTGCACATTTGGCTATTGCTGAACTTGCGAACTACAAAGAAGTTTGCGTTGTCACTCAAAACATTGATCAGTTACATCAATCAGCGGGAAGCCAACAAGTTCTCGAAATCCACGGCAGCTTATTCGAAATCATTCGATACCCAGAAGAACAAGAGACGAATGTCCTGAGCCGGGATGACTTGAAGAAGATTGTTGTTGAACTCAAACTCGCGAAAGAGCAATTCTGGAAAGGACCCAAACTACTCTCAGCAATTCAGCCATTGATCGGTGCAAATTTGAACAGTTTTCATCGCCCCCGCATCGTACTATTTGGCGATCAATTGGCTGAACCAGACTGGACGAATGCTCAACTCGCCGCTTCTGAATGTGACTTGCTTGTTTCCATCGGGACGTCTCAATCAGTTTACCCCGCTGCGGGACTTCCACAATTAGCCAAAGAGAACGGCTCTCGTGTGATCGTAATCGATCCTCAAGTCAGTGGTGGAGATCTCTGGTTAGCGGAGAAATCAGAAGAGATTCTGCCTCAACTTGTAGAGTCCGCGTTTAGTCATAAGGAGGAGCAAAATGGCTGATGCGTTTGTGAAATACCTTGCGATCCATGTTGGTCACACGCGAGTAAAAATCGGACTCTTCGAAGTTGACAAGCTATCGACCGAATTCAATTGTTTGAATACTTTTTCAATAGAACTAGAGGAAGAATTTCCTTGGAACGAAATCAAATCGGACAATGTGAATTGCTCGCAAGTCATTTCAATCATCACTGGATCGAATCGAATCAGGTCTAAAGAGCTGCAATTCAATTGGAACAACCATTTCCAAGAGCCGTTATTTCTCGAACATAATTCTTCAATTCCAGTGAAGAATCTCGTAGAGGTTCCTGAAAAAGTCGGGGCAGATCGTTTGCTCAATACCGCAGCCGTTAATAAGTTGAAAAGAGAAGACAGCTCAGCGATTATTGTTGATTCAGGAACTGCGATCACTGTCGATGCCGTCAGTCAACGAGGTGAATTTCTTGGCGGGGCAATTCTTCCAGGGGTGCTCATGGGAGCGCGTGCTATGCACGATTTCACGACAACTCTCCCAATGATCGATGGGAAGAAGTATCTGGATGCTCCTCCCGCAGCGATTGGAAAAAACACCGAAGATGCGATGGCAAGTGGGCTTTACTGGGGACACTTGGGTGCGGTGAAAGAGCTTGTCGATAGAATTCAGAATGAGCTTGGAGAAAACTCACAACTCTTCCTGACCGGAGGAGCGACTCCTCTTCTACAATCATATCTAACGGAAGCAAAAGTCGAACCATGTTTGTCCCTTATTGGAAGTATTATTACCGCGAAGGCAATGCTTTCCGCATCGATTACAAAGTAACAAAATGACAATTGCAATAGGGACCGCATCACGACTGACACCGAAAGGGAGAGGAGCCGTTGCCTCGATTTTGGTTCGTGGAGATCTGGATTCGATAGCGTCGCAGTTCCAGCCATTCAATGGACTTCCGATTGCCGAGCTGAAATTCAATCGTATCTACTACGGACTGTGGGGGACCGAACATCAGGAAGATGTCGTTGGCATCAAACTTGATGATGAAACATTTGAAATCCACTGCCATGGAGGTTCCATAGCTGTGGAGAGGATATTGAGTGACCTCAAGAAATCGGGAGTCACAATTCAAAACGAAACTAACATTCAAGCGAATGCGAATCCTCTTGCCTACGAATTCGAAGATTGTCTGCAACGTGCAACGACTCAAAGAACAGCACACATTCTACTACGTCAGTCTGAACTCTTTCCTAACGAATTGGAAAAACTAAAATCTTTGAATACACCACAAAGGAATTTCAGAATTCAAGAGATGCTACTCTGGTCAGAGTTCGGAAGACACCTATTTCAACCGTGGCAAGTTGTTCTTTGCGGCTCTCCAAACGTAGGCAAGTCGAGCCTCATCAACGCTCTTGTTGGATATTCACGATCAGTCGTTTACGACCAACCCGGGACGACGCGCGACGTTGTCACAGTCCAAACAGCTCTTGAAGGATGGCCGATTGAGTTCTCTGATACAGCAGGCCTAAGAGAAACGACTGCCAGCCTGGAATCGATTGGAATCGAAAAAGCAAAAGAGAAAATTCAGAACGCAGACTTGCTCATCGTCGTTCTTGACGCCAGTGACGAGCTCAAGGAAATTGAAAACGACTTGTTAGAATCACCGGCTAAGACGCTACTCGTTCTGAACAAGATCGATTTAGCACCGAATCGCCCCCTACCAAACGAAAGTCTCTCGGTCTCTGCAACGGAATCAACGGGTATCAATGAATTAGCGATGAGAATCGTCAAGCAATTGATGCCAACATCTCCCTCAAAGCATCAAGCTTTTCCCGTATCTCAACGGCAAATTGACATGTTACAAGAACTATTAGAACCAGAGGCTTAGCCTGGATTGTGCATCGCACTTGAACACTGCGAAACGTCCTCAAATTGGGTGTCGAGAATAATGGTGGACGTTCAGAGACTTATTAAAATCTCACCTTCTCTTAACCACGAAACGCACGAACCACACGAAAGAAATTAGACTGGATCAACATGCTTTACAGAGATATTCAGCGGCGCAAGCAGATTTGTCTGACCCGCTATTCTTTTCGTGTCATTTGTGTGTTTCGTGGTTAACATTCGTTTCAATATCGTGAACTCTTAGCTTTCCTCAGCGGTGATGTTTTCTTTTTTTTCCGTCGACAAGTAATTATTGGAGAGGCGAGATAAACTGATGAAATGCGACAGCCCATTTTCGTCATTCTATTCATGCTCTGCTTAATCTGCGGATTCGCCCTGATCGCTTATCAATTTCAAACTCGGGACCATGCCGTTCAATCATTCGCTCAAGAGAGTCTCGATTACCGCTACCTTTTGATTGAGAGTGGAGTAACAGATCTTCCCGAAGAGAGCATCGAAGAAGGTCCAAACTCAGAACCGCCTCTCTTGAAACAAGCTAGGAGATTGATGCGATTGAAGGAGTTCGTCTTTGCAATTGATCTCCTTAAAAATCATGTCTCCGAAAACCCTAACCATTTGCAATCTCAAGGATTGTTAGGGCAGGCTCTGGCATGGGAGCGTTCTTCAGAGTTTGCAACCTGGAATGCTGGACTCCCGGACACCGCTGAAGTTCATCCAGGAATATGGTTTGCTCGTGGTGTCGCAGCGCAACAAAATCAAGACTTCGAACTTGCCGTCGCATGTTATTTGAAAACACTTAATTTCGATCCAATCCACTTTCAAACTGCTCATCTACTGCTAATTGCATTACCGCATGCAGAAATGAAAGGGAAATCGCCCTTACTAGAGAATCACCTCGAAGCATTACTGCGAATCGATGTGCTGGTTCAGGATTTGGTCTTCACTCAAGACATAAGAATGATGGAGCGAGTCGCTGAGGAATTCATAGGAATTAATCAACATCATCTCGCAAATGACTGGGCAAGAATGGCTGCCCAACTCGGTTGTGAAGAGAAGTGGATCGCTGAAATATTTAGTAAGTGTCATCAAGCGGATGACCGAATTGATCCTGTTGAGGAAGTTAGTAATCAGTTCGGTAACGAAGAAATGGATCAACGACTGGCAGCTGTGAGTTGGAACAAGTTTACCTTCTCCAATCCCGAACCTAAAGAGTTACTTTCCAAGAGTCCAATTCATTTCAGCAATATCGCAGACGAGATGGGACTTAATTTTCAATTCGAGAATGGCTCGCTACCGAACCTGCAACTTGGTCATCTTTTTGAGACAACAGGCGGAGGAGTGGGCGTCATTGATTTCGATTCCGATGGTTGGTCTGATTTGTATTTCGCTCAAGCTGGAGACTGGAGAAACAATTCATCAGATCTAAAACAAAGCAACAAAGCCTATAGGAATTTACAGGGAAGCTCTGCTCAAGATATCACGAACCTAGCTGGGTTAGAGTCGTTTGAGTATTCGCAAGGTGTTGCTATTGGGGATTACAACTCGGATGGGTTCGCAGATATCTATGTTTGTCAGCTGCACGGAAATCGATTGTTTGAAAATCAGGGAGATGGAACATTTCGTGATGTCTCTACCGATACTAAAACATTCGGTGATGAATGGTCACTTAGCGCAGCGTTCGCAGATCTGAATAACGATGGCCTCAGCGATCTCTATGTGGTGAATTATCTTGATCGAGAAGAAGTGGAGAAAGCCCCTTGTGATACGAATGGAAGCTCCAGAGCATGCCCACCGAAAATGTTTGCTGGTGTTGCTGATAAGTTTTATCTGAACGCGGGCGATGGTACCTTTCTTGATGTCAGCAGTTCCTCAGGAATCTCTGACCATGTTGGAAAAGGAATGGGAATCGTCGCTGCGGATTTCAATGAAGACGGAGTGACAGAGGTGTTTGTTGGCAATGATGGTGAGGAGAATTTTCTCTTCCATTCTTCGGAAGATACCACAGGTCGCGTACCTCATTTTGAACAAAGTGCTCTGCAATTTGGAGTTGCCACTGATGCGAGAGGACAAAAGCAGGCGACCATGGGCATAGCCGCGGGCGATCTCAACTCAGACGGACGGCTCGACCTACTAACAACAAATTTCTATCAAGAGCCGAATACTTTTTACGCTCAATCGAGTTCGTTTAACTTTATAGATCAAACTGCCAGCGCTGGTCGTCTGAGTAATGAATCGAATGATACACTGGGCTTTGGCGCCCAATTACTCGATGCAGACTTGGATGGAAGTCTTGATGCTGTCGTTGCCAATGGGCATGTTGATCGCACTTCTGTGACTGGTGAACCAGACGTCATGCTGCCTCAACTTCTCATCAACAATGGGAAAGCTTCATTCTCGCGATCAAATCCAACAACGTCTGGTGAGTATTTTCAGAAGAAAAAGTTTGGAAGAGCAGTTGCTAAACTCGACTGGAATCGAGACGGTCAACAAGATCTTTGCTTTACAGCCCTCGATGAGCCTGCTGCATTGCTGTTGAATGATACCGACTCAGACAATCATTTCCTCTGCTTAAAAATGATCGCTGCCACTGGAGAACGAACTGCGATTGGGACAGTTGTTAAGGTTCGCTGTGATGACCAGACATGGACTCAGCAAGTGACTAGTGGCGATGGATATCTCGCCTCAAACGAAAAACAGTCAATCTTCGGACTTGGCAAAAACGAGACGATTGATGAAATTCAAGTCAAATGGAGTTCAGGAAAAACACAACTATTCAAGAACCTTGATAGCAATCAAAAATTCTATTGCATCGAAAATCGCGAGAACTTAATCCCATTCGAATGACATCTTGAGATTCGACCTCGTCAAACAAACAGGGAGCTTACACTCCCCGCTCGCCCTAAATCGCTAAAGATCTAGGGAGCAAATTGGACTGTTCTCCATCAAATGTGCAGTAAAACAGTTTTATAGAGCTCCTTAAAGCACTATACACGCTAGAACTGCTGATCGGGTAGACGAAATAAAGTTTCCCGTTGCGTTCAAATGGGCGACTCTGCTAAATCGTTATTGATAGGGTAAGGGTAAAAGTGAGTTCATGAATTGATGACGATATTTGTAGTTTTCCGCCAACAGAACTCGTAATTTCCCCTAATCCATAGAAGTCCGTTCAGGATATTCAATAACAAACTATTTGCAGTGTAATGGCATCCTTTAAGGAACATGTCGGATTTAGTGGATTGCTCGGGGTCG
>JABJMI010000785.1 GCA_018659505.1 Planctomicrobium sp. | reverse complement strand
GGTTTGCCAGAATATGATGAGCGACCGCACGTTTTGCAGGATCGAGAAGAGATTGATCCGACGGCATCTTGGGAGCCGATCGCCTGGGAGCAAAAACGAGTTCGTCAGAGCGAGTTGGCTCTTTCACTCGCAGTGCATCACCCGGAGAGTCATCTGACATCGGCTCAGGCGAGACCGTGAGCTTCGTTTTCAGATCACCTTGTAACAAGACTTGTTCAGCAAACTCTCGCAGTTCCATTCGATCTCGTTCTTTACTCATCTATAAGGAAATTGATTCCTGAATGAGTATGAACCACTGAGTCTGAAATGACTACCGAAACGACTTTAGGGGAAGATAATCTCTAGACCGAGAGTCAATCCGTGAGCGTAGAACTTGGACAAGCCATCCTGTGCGGTGATATCCGGGGGATCATTGACCGCTGCTGGTGCGTTGTATCTGATTGTGTCGTACGAACGGGAATAGCGAGCACCAACCAAAGCCTGATAAGAAATTAACAGGTTGATATGATCGGATGCCGCGAACTTACCGTAGACAGAAAAATCGAAGGTGGGAGCGAATTCGGTGTGCTCATTGCTGTCAGTCTGTGGAAGTTCATCCATAGTGAAAATCTGTTCTGTGCGGACTTGGTCCTGAACGCGATTGACACCGAGCAACAGTTTGACATCTGTACCGAGAGTAAAACGTCTCATCTTTGACGAAGCTCGGAAGCCGACTTGAGGTCCAAAAATGTGGTTTTGTGCCGATGAAGAAATTCGGTGATTCAGGATATTTGTGGGATCATTCACTGCATCAGGGATATCCGTTCCTGAGATATTCAGATTATCTTCCAAGTTCAAATATCTCACTCCAATAATAGGTCGAATTTCGACATCAACATTTGGAGTGAATGCTAAATTCACAAGGTTTGCTTCGAACCCATATAGACTTGTCGTATGGTTCACATTCAATCCCTGATTGAAAAGAATCATCGTGTCATTAACGACAACCCCATCATTTAAGAGCGACACCGCTCCAATCAACGAAGCGCTTTGAATGCCAATATTATCAATGAATGGGGAGACACGAACTGTCTCATTGTATTCTTCAAGTACAAATCCGTTAAACTCAAAATCTCCAACAGTTGTCGGGATTCCAAAGGAACCTCTGAAACCTGTCTGCCCTGGTTCTTCGGAATCACCAATTCTTGGAACAACGGCAAATGTTTGCGGTCGCGCTCCTGTGACACGATCAAGTGCTTGCAGACGACGAGAACGATCACGAGCTGTTAGGTCGAACGGAGTACCGTCTACTTCAGGAGCGACTGGAGCTCCGATGAGCGTATCGTCTGCTCCCTTGATCCTCCAATGCAACAACTCGAAGCGAATCCAACTTTCCTGGACTGGTCCTGAAAGGATTGCTGCAATTTTCCGTTCGCGACCATCATCATAGCCTGGACGGAGTTGTGCGTACGGATCACCCCAGCCACCCGGCGGACCGGGTTGACCGATATAGCCTGTGCTCGGAAACCCGGATTGCTGCCACGAATCCTGAGCACTTCCCATCAAAGGTAAGAGCCCACAAATCAAAAATGCAATACCGCTCAACCACCGAGTCATAATGCCGATCCTGGTCGAATCATTTTTGTGCTCCTGTCGTTCGCTGATGATTTGCTGTTCTTTAAGCATTTTTTGGCAATACTGAAGGGGCACTTTGTTCAATTTCGAAGCTGATGCAACAACCTGACCGGTTGCGCACATGCACTCCGTATCATCTGTATCGGTCGAGAAGAGCTGATAACTTAGAGAAACTTTTCCGGTTTTTCCGATTTTGTTGGTTATAGAACAATTCCAACAAAGAGCGTTTTCAGATCGGATTCGGTGTTGAAGAATTGAAGTGAAGCCCAACAGTAGTGCGTATCAAACGATTTCCAATGAAATCTACAGCCTATTGGATGACCCAACAGCTATGAAAACGCAGGATGTTGCAACACTTCATAAATCAGCACAGATGTCTGAAATATCACTGTTATCAAGAACTCAACAATATAGAGAGAGCGTTGAGGAAGAGTCGCAGGTCTTAACTACTTTCGCAGCGATTTCGGCGGAGAAAGGATCTCGTTCATGATAATGGCGTTTCTGACGCCTGATTTAGAACGTAGCAACTTGCCGAGTGATGAACCTTTTGTCTTTCGATTTGAGGTGGTCGAAGCCATACCGAGTTGACCAGTCGCACTCGGGTTTTCCGCAGTGAAGCTATGCAGATGACTCGTCACAGAGGCGTCAACAGCGTGTGGTAAATCCTTTTCAACTTGCTCGGAAAGATTTGAGATCGACTTAGGTTTCCGCAGCTCTTTCTTTGGTTTTTTCTTCGTTTCTAAATGCCGAGTCGCTAATCCTCTCCCTTTAGTTTTAGGCGGGACTGGCTTGGGTTTTGGAGAGGGGGGGGCACCTGTTTGCTCTTCCCAGACTTCTTCTCGTGTTTTTCTTCGTCTTGGGGGTGGGCGGCGACCAGCCGGGGGAGCAATCACTTCAACGTCATCTGTGGCTTGTGGCCTGTCTGCCCCTGAATTTCGTCGAGACTGACCAAGAAACTGGTCGATTTCGTTTTGAACATTTTGTTTTCTGCGGTTGCCTGCCTGATTCGCAGGTCGTTTCCGCTGTTGTTTATTCTGCCCCTGATTCTGACTGACAAGGTTGATGACCCAGCCAACAAACGCAATCAGAAAAAAGACGATTCCAAAGAAACCTTCAATATCTGCCAACAAGAGATGTTGCGTGAAGTGTGTCATTATAAGGTCTCTCGAGTGATCAATTAAGTCGATTCATCTCACTTCAAATAGTTATTTCAGCTAGGCTTAATTAATGAGTTCAGGAGGTGAAACTTCATCCCCCATGCCAGCGATTGAAGATCTCATTGAAGTATCTGCCTGAACGTTCTTCAATTCGTAGTAATCGAGCAATCCCAGTTTCCCTGATCGAAACGCCGCAGCAATAGATTGAGGAACTTCGGCTTCTGCGAGAACAACAACGGCACGATTTTGCTGAGTTTCAGCAACCATTTCCTGTTCTTGGGCAGCGAACGACGCACGCCTTTGTTCTGCTCGGGCCTGAGCAACACGCATGTCTGCTTCCGCCTGATCCGCTTGAAGTCGAGCACCAATGTTTTCTCCAACATCAATATCTGCAATATCAATCGAAACAATTTCAAATGCCGTTTGTGCTTCTAAACCTTGGTTCAATACGATTTTGGAAATGTTATCCGGATTTTCCAGGACTTCCGCGTAGGTTGCCGTCGATCCAATCGCCTGCACAATCCCTTGACCAACACGAGCGATCACCGTTTCTTCGGTCGCTCCGCCAATCAATTGTTGAATGTTTGTACGCACAGTGACTCGAGCACGGGCTTTCAATTGAATGCCATCACCCGCGACCGCATCCAGAGTGCCCGCGTTCTTGCGAGGATCGGGACAGTTGATCACTTTCGGATAAACACTGGTTTTCACAGCATCAAGAATATCACGTCCAGCCAGGTCAATTGCCTGAGCGATTTGCCAGTCCATATCAATCTGAGCACGATGGGCAGCGACGAGTGCACGAATGACATTCGAAACATTACCACCTGCTAGATAATGTGCTTCGAGGGCTCGAGTCGAAATGTCGTAATGCTCAGTCAGTCCCGCTTGGACAGCCATGATTTTACAGCGAACGATGACGGTCGGATTGACTTTCCTGATCGACATCATGATCAGGTTCGTCATTGAAACGCCTGCCCCTGTCATCTTACATTGGATCCATAATCCAAAGTAGCGGGCAAGAACTGCCATGACGACTAAGACGATCAGTGCACCGACGATCAATCCAATAATCCAACCGGGTCCCATATCTCAATTCCTGAATCTATCGGTAAGAATTGTAAAAACGAACTAAGTTTATCGTTTATCTTAAGCTCTATATTGATGTGCTCTGTCGAGCGTTTCTTGTCTGTAGCAAACTACAAATTCCGCTTCGTTGTCTTTCTTGAAAAGTGCTCAATTCAGGACAATTTAACTTCCTTCGTTTATTAGGTTTACTTCTGCTGCGTGAACAAGTCAAGCCTTGCAGATTTATCTGAGAGTTCACGAGGAAAAATCAGGACCAAAAACCCGGATACATTCCTCCATTGTTGTTTCTCCATCTCGTTCAAATCGCTGCGCTGATTGGACCATCGTTGTCATTCCGCTGGTTATTGCTAGTTTTTCAAGTGTTTGTACATCAACGCGATTAAGAACCCCCTGGATCAAATTTTGATCTTGAATTTTCAATAATTCTGCAACAACGATCCGACCAGCATATCCAGTTCGCCTGCACTTCGGGCAACTCTCACTTGCAGAGGACTGACATTCACAGACTTTCCTGAGCAGTCGTTGAGCGAGAATTGCAGAAAGTCCACTGCGAATCACGTAGGGTTCGATATCCATATCCGCCAGTCTTCCCAGAGCATCAGCAGCTGTTCCCGCATGAAATGTTGAGAGGACGAAATTCCCGGTCAGAGAAGCCTGGAAGACAATCTGAGCCGTTTCTCGATCACGAATTTCCCCCACCATGATCACATCTGGGTCTTGACGCATTAAGGAGATG
>JABJMI010000331.1 GCA_018659505.1 Planctomicrobium sp. | reverse complement strand
CGAGAATTAGCAACAGGCTTAGTAGTGTGATTCGTTCCATGAGTAATACCATTTCCATCCGTAACAATTCACTGACGTTAATTTCCTTGACTGGCAACAATGTCAAAAAACATGGTTATTGACAAGTCGCTTGGCAGGTTTCTGTTCCCCCAATTGAAAGGAGAGATAATCTTAAATGACCACGAAAAGAATGAATCACCTGAAAGAAAAGAGACCGGATGAACATGATTTACGGGATAAAATGAAAGCCAATTGTATCGGCAAACAGAACTCGTAACTTTTCACGGAAAAGGATTGAACAGCAGGCAGCAGAGAGAGCAGAGGATTCTTGAAGTTCTGTTTATGAAGCCACTTTGTGTTTCACGTGGATTCATGTTGTTTCCCTATCCTAGTAGTAGGCTGTTGATCAAAAGATTTCTCTGCTCCCTTAGCGTCCTTCTGTTCATTAATTTCAAACAGAGGTCGTGAACGGTTACCAGGTTCACTCGTACCGGAGGATGTTCTGTCAGTCGCAGCTTTCTTTCGTGTCATTTGTGTGTTTCGTGGTTGTTCAAAGCAATACGAAGCCTGTAACAAAAGCGTCAGTATCAACATGAAACTGTACTATTGACCGCTTAATTTGCACCATTTAGCCAGGAATTGAATTTCTATCTTTTTCAAGTTTTCTAGCGAAAAACATAGAACAGTCGGGGTTGATATGTATAATCGACACCTTGTTAAGTTCACATGATGTTTGAGTTCGACGCAGTAAAGTGGTTTATGAATTTCTTTTTTAATCTTCACTTTTAAATCAATTCGACGTTTGTGAATTCGGGAGTAGTTTGAAGTTTGAGGCATCGGTTTTTCGTAAGAACGATCAACAAATGTGCGGTGGCTCTCAGTAAGGAATGGCTGCAATGCAGCGAGGCAAAATTAAGAAGATTGTTTCTGACAAAGGTTTTGGTTTTATTACAGGTGAAGGGCAGGATAAAGATTTATTCTTTCATGTCTCTTCCGTGCAAGACGCCGCCTTCGAATCTCTCTTTGAAGGACAAGACGTCGAATACGAATCAGAAGATGGACCAAAAGGAACACGCGCTTCAGTCGTGCGCCCAATCGATTGATCTCTAAATTGGGTACTATGCCTTCTTAGTACCTTTTATTATTTCGCCGAAGGCTTTGTAGTAATTTTTGAGCTACCAAGTATCACTACCGTTCTGATTATAGGCTGCTCAGAATTTGGACACTGCCGAGTACCTCGTCCGTGAGACGAAGAAGGTTTGTGCCAGTCACTCTGGCTACCAGTTTATCATTTCAAAGAGAAAACCGGTCTGGCATATGCGGAACATAAATCAAATCAACCGAATTTCCATTCATGCAACCTCGCTATGCTTCATCATGTTTTCAGTCGTGCTGGGACAGTCAGATTCTGAACTCGAAAAAGCTGTCGAGTATTTAGATGCCGGAGCATTATTCGCTCGAGAAGGCGAATATAAAAAGCAGTGGACCGCTACTCAAAGGCAATTGAAATCAATCCTGAGTTTGCTAATGCCCTCAGTTATCGTGCCTATTCATACACCCATCTGAATGAGTGGAAGAAGGCGCTTGCCGATTTTAATCGACTCATCGAACTGAACCCTGAAGATGCAGAGACCTTTTTCAGACGTGGAATCGCTCTGAGTGAACTGAAGATGTTAAAGAAAGCGATTTCTGATTACAGTCGAGCGATTGAATTAGATCAGACCTATACGGCTGCATTCGGAAATCGTGGCATCCTTTTCGACAAGCTGGGAGAATCGAAAAAAGCAATCGATGACTTTTCCAAAGCAATCGATCTTGATCCGACAAGTTCAGGGGCTTACTACAATCGAGGCGTCACTTATCGTAACCTGAATCAATTCGACAAAGCAATTGCAGATTACACCAAAGTCATCGAAATCGATCCACGAGCAGCGAAGGCGTACAATAATCGCGCCCATGCTTTCATCAAGAAACAGATGACCCAAGAGGCGATTGATGACTTTTCAAAAGTTATTGAAATTCATCCAGATTATAAAATGGCATACCACATACGGGGGACTTTATACGGCCAGATGAAAGAATTTGAGAAAGCAATTCAAAACTTCAGCAAATGCATTGAAATCGACCCCAAGTTTGCAATTGCCTACCAGTATCGTGCAACGACTTACAAAATTTTGGGAGAAATTGAAAAGGCTGAAGCTGACCTCGAAATGGCGAGAAAGTTCGCTCCAAGCGGCAATTAAGTTCTAGTAGAGCAGCTCCTGCGTACCTACCTGTTAGCAATCTTGATTTAAGCTTCTGAGAGTTCACTACTCTTCTAATTCAATACGCTGTTCGTGAAAAATACTGAATGATGTCGAGGTTAAGATTCTTAACGACTTCCAAAGTTCTACGTAGAATCTTGGTAGGTCTATTGATCGCGGTTTGCCTCGCTGTCGCGATTTCCTGGAATGTTGCCAGTCAACTTATCGCTCCCAAACCTCTTTATATCGGCAAGCCCCCTACTGACTTTCCAGCAGTTGCAATCACTCTTGATTCCGATTCGGGAGAGACAGTCGCTGGCTGGCATTGCCATGCAGAAAACTCAAAGGGAGTAGTTCTCTTATTGCACGGGATCAGAGAGTCTCGACTTAGAATGCTGGACCGCGCTCGATTTCTTTACCATGTCGGTTACTCCATTGTGATGATCGACTTTCAATCGCATGGTGAGAGCACTGGCGAAACGATCACGATGGGAGTATTAGAGAAGCATGATGTTCAAGCAGCCATTGACTTCGCAGCGAACGCCCATCCCCATGAAAAGATCGCTGTGCTTGGTGTCTCTTTAGGAGGAGCAGCGACCTTACTGTCAAACCCTAAAGATATCGATGCAATCATTCTCGAATCGGTCTTCCCAACAATTCGTAATGCAGTTCACAACAGAGTCAATGCTCGCCTCGGAATTGCATCGTATCTCCCGGCTGAAATACTTCTGTTTCAGCTACATTCTCGCTTAGGGATAGACGCTGAAGAGATTCGCCCAATCGATGCTCTCCCCAAAGTCAATTGCCCCGTCTTCATTATGTCTGGCGATGCAGACCCTCACACGACTGCCGATGAAACCCGCACTATGTATGAAGCAGTGACCGCTCGCAAAAAAATGTGGCTAGTCAAAGGTGCTGCTCACGTTGACTTGCATCAGTTTGCAAAAGATGAATACGAACAAAGATTGATACAATTTCTGGAAGAGGCTCTTCAGAAAGTAGAATGAGAAATCAAAGCCTACGGTCCTAAATTCGGAACGCCAATCGCCCGACCATAGAGTCTGACCAAGTCGGCGGGGGTTGCTCCGTAGGCGCGGACGAGGCTGTCTTCCCAGGGAAGACCGTGTTTGATGCCGTTGAAGAAGAGGCGAAACTGTTGTGGGTTTTCGCGAATCAATAGGTCGACCATTGAGTGAGCCGCTCCGTACTGCCAGTGTCCGCTGACTCTGTTGCTGAGGACGCCTTCGAGAGTTCCCGTTTGTCGAAGTCGTGTTGTCGCTTCCTGTCGGCGACGGTTCATTTCACGTTCTCGGGGAACAGCTTTCGACGCAACCCATTCTGCAAGACCTTCGTTGATCCAAGAAGGGATATGAACCGTTGAGAGATAGCGATGACAATATCCATGTGAGGTTTCATGCACCAGAAGAGCAGCGAAGTAAGATGGGTCACCCCCACGATAGCAGCCGACCACGACACGACCACTTCCGAACGAGTGACAGAGACCTTGTGCTTCTCCTGTTTCTGGGTTGTTCATTAACTCTCGTTCAAATTCCTGAAAGGCAACTTGGTCGACAAAGGCAACGACGACTGCTTTCCCGCGCCAGATATTCTGTCCCGGAGCGAATCCGAACGACTGACCGAGCACTTCATTCATCTTGTCTAAATTCGCGAGATAAGGTGCGACTTGGTTCGGTGGAAAGTCAGTAAAGAACAGGAAGTATTCCGTCTCATAAAATTGCATCCCTCGATTGGGAAAATGCTCACCGACTTTTTTGAGGAACTCTTTCTCTTCAAGAACATATTTCTCCATATCCTCTTTGGAGGTCGGTGACCATAACTGTTCCCTCTGTCCATTCAATCGGCTTTCAATGTCTTCTCTAAGCTGTTCGACATCTTGCAAAGCGGACGCCCGGACAGATGGCAAATAGTTTGCTGTGTATGTTTTCTCGCCAACCGTCAGCTGAAACAGTTTCATTGAAGCGAGGCGTTTCTCGCGCGGCGAGTCCTCCGTTTTGTATTTCACTAAGCTGAAACGATCCCCCGATTTGATCGTAGCAAAACCGGTAATCGTGACGTCTTCTTCTTTCTTTCCGGTCGTAAAGAGAAGGTCCGCTTTCTGATCGATTAAACTTTCAAACTCTTCCGCCGTGAGAGAGAATTGAATCGCTGCCGCTTCGACCGGATTCGCTGCCGCGGGCGTATCTTGAGAATTCGCAACTCGAAACGATGAGAGACAACTAAGTATCAATATGGCGGGTAATTTATAAATCATGAAACGTCCAATTGATGAGAAGCAAAGAAACGCATTTAAACCTTACTTCAGTGCTTCTTGAATAACTTGATGAGCCTGCCGGTTGTGTTCGATGATAATTAGTGGACCAACTTCACCCACCTCACCACCTTCCATTTCAACCCCAAACCATGGTCCTGTGCCTGCTGTTTTCTGAAGAACATCAATGACTGCTACCGTTGAGCCAACTTGCCGGACTTGCTTCCGTACATCATATACTCGTGTCACTGTTGAGGCTTCGGCAGCGAGACTGGTTGTGATCTTAACCACTTCCCCTTCCACATACGGCACCATTCCATGCGGTTTTAAAGCTTCCATTAAGTGTGCGAAGACAGGTCTTTTTCCTGCACTAAAGTTAAGCATGACATCAGAGGCGATCCCTTCATTGCTAAGTTCGCTGCGATCCAACCAGAAATTGATCTCATTCGAAGCGAGGAGTTTGTCCAAGTATTCAGTGATTGTTGACTCTCCTTCTACTTGGTCAACACTTTTTTGAAGGGACTTCATGATTGCCCGCTCGGCAGGAGAACCTACTGTGACGCCTCTACCACGAACAATTGATTCGATTTGAAGCAAGATGCTTTCAATGACCTGATGGTTTTCCCAGTCTTGTGAAATCTTATAAGCCGCTGGTCCAATCGCTGTGAATTCACCGCCCTCTCCATCAATTGTCATCCATGGACCAGGAGTCGTTTGCTCAAGCGCTGCTGCTACGGATCGAGAGTCAACTCTCAACATCTGAATCCAGGGCAAATTGTACTGCCTTTCATAGAGAGCATCTTGCGCAGCGAGATGAGTCGTGATAAACAATCCATTTCCCTTGGGCAAACAGGTGAACTCCAAACTTTCCCCAGCGAGTTTGACGACCGTGAATAAAGAAACATTCTTCAAAGACAGCGAAATCGTTTCATCCACTGAGTATCCGTCGTCGGCAAGTGCTTCTGTATCGATTTCAATCGTGACTTTATTTTCCTCGGCAAGTTGATTCAAAAACTTGCCGATTGGTTCGTCTTTGATCTCGACCGTCACTTTCTTAGCGAATTTTCGATTCAGTTGTGGAGTCGATTGTGCCAGAACAGCTTGGGAAAAAACTTGCGTGACAATCAGAGTCAGACAAATTTTTTTAAGAGTTGATGTGATTGGACGCGTCATAGATGATAGCCCTTAATTAGATTAGTGGGAGCTATCATTCTATGATTCTTCAGGCAGTTTAACAGGCTAATTTTGAGAAGAATGAAGAAACGGACAATGGAAACCAACGAACGACGGCAAATCTGTAGTCGTCTCTCATACTCACCATGAAGCCGTGCATGAGACGATAATTGATTGGTTAGATAATCATTGATTACGCTTCTAAGAACGTAATAGCTTTTATCTTATCCTGTAAATCATGTTCATCCTGTCTAAACATTTATTGAAAGCCTGAATCCAAGCCTGTGAACGCTTAACTTTGCTGGCTTGTCGTTGCTTGCAGGGATTCAACTCTGGGTCTGGGGAGTGTTCTGGGATGTTTTCTTTTTTTCTTTCTTGGGACATCGACATCCGTATCGACAGTTTTCGCCGTCAGAACGGCAAACGAAATCGCTCCGGTGATCATTGTTCCACTGACAAAGTAAAACATTTGGTGGAAGCCGTGGTGATCGATAATCCATCCGAGGAGAGGAGCGGTCAGGATCGTTCCAAAGTCGATCGCTGCGAGTGTGAGAGTTGTTCCGGTTCCACGAAACTGTTCTGGAAATGACCCTGCTCCCATGGAGACAACACATGGAAACAGTAATGCGTGACCAAATCCGAGACCTATCGCTGGTAGAATGAACTGCCAATCGGTCGAGACGAAGGTCATGAGGAAATGACCGACCGCGTGGCTAGTCAATCCCATGATGATCATACGATGTCTGCCAATGGTTCGACTCCATTGGCGGGCAATCATGCGCATAGTGAAAGCAGTGATTGCATAGGCGGTAAAGAAAGTTCGAATCCCCCCCAGTCCGAGTTCCGTAGAGTAACGAGTCAAAAACGTCATTGTGACAGCGAAACCCATTCCCATCATGACGGTGACGAGTAAGACAATCCCGGGCCAGTAACGAAACATCAGTTTGTGAATCGGCGGTGTCAGCGAGCGGCTTTCATGTCTTTCACCGGATGTCAGCCAGATAGCAAGTCCCATGTGGAGCACCCCAAACAAGAACGACATTCCAAAGAGGACGTAATAAAGTAAATGGCTCTCAGGGTAGGTGTGAAAAATGATGTCCCCAAGTTGAGCACCGCAGATCATGCCGACGAATCCACTCGCTCCGAAGGTGCCGATGATTTCTGTACGCCGTTCCAGGGGAGCAAGATTCTGTATGTGCGAGACCGAAGACGCGAACATCCCTGAGAGACCGATCACGAAGATGATTCGTGCGGCATAGATCTGAAACCCGACATCTGGTGCAGTTAGAATAAGAAAGGAACCGCTGACATTGATCAAAGAACAAACGATCCAGATTTTCCGAATGCCCAATTGGTCGATTGCTTGACCAAGAAATGCACGAAAAAAGAGAGATCCAACAAGCCCGACACTGATGATGAAGCCCGTCGTCTCTTCGGTTCCTCCTAAAAACTTTACAAACTCAGCAAAGCGAAACGTCAGCGCACTCGAAGTCACAAGCATCACATTCGCGACGAATGCAAGCCAGAATTGTCGGTTGTAAATGCGTTCAGGTTGTGTTGGACGCTGCGGATTCTGCATGGAAAAGTAAAGTCGAAAAGATGATAGGTGGGACCACTCAAGGAAGACCGATTCTCTGTTCACATATGAGCGGCTACCCAATGTTATCACATTCCTGAGGTACGAACAGAAGTTTCAGGTGACTTACAGTCAAGACAACAGAACTTATTCAAAAGTTCACGAAAGTGAGACTCTTCAAACTTGGATGTTGCTTTATCTTGCTGGCGCAGCGACTTCGGTGAGAGTAAGGAAATTCACTTAGATACAAGCACGTTGCGCGAGCAAGTGAGCCAACAGCCGAATCAGACTCGCACTCGCGTTGTGCTGGTAGACGATTTCGTTTCCAATGTCTTAGAATCCAACTCAAATCAGATTCATTCAATCTCAAACATATAAGTGTCTGACAAAATGACCAAGGACGAGTCAAAACCTTCACGAATTCCATCCAGTGCCGATTTCGCACAAGTCGGTCGCGGCGTCTTAATGGGCGGAGCCGATATTATTCCCGGGGTCTCGGGCGGGACCGTTGCCTTGATCTTGGGAATCTATGAACGATTGGTGAGTGCGATCAGTCATCTAGATCCAACTTTCTTGTCATTTGTCGCCCAGCGAAAAATTAAAGACGCTGCTGCCCATATTGATTTGCGATTTCTTATCCCGCTTGGATGTGGAATTCTCGTAGGAGTCGTAGCACTGGGATCGGTAATGCACACGCTGTTGGAAGACTATCGTCAATTTACGATGGCTGCCTTCTTCGGCATGATCGGTGCAAGTTGCTATCTCGTTGCCAAGCTTGTTAATCACTGGCGAATGGTGGAGTACGCACTTCTGTTGGGGGGAGCAATCTTCGCGTATTGGCTAGTTTCACAGCCTGCTTTTAGTAATCCGCCAGACGCTTTGTGGTACGTCTTTGTCTGCGGAGCAATTGCGATTTGTGCAATGATCCTACCGGGGATAAGCGGTTCATTCATTTTGTTGATATTGGGTAAATATCATGAGATTACCGGCATCATCAAAGAAGTCATCAAGTTGAAAATTTCAGTTGCCTCTTTAATGCTTGTTGCAACATTCGCGAGCGGATGCCTGATCGGACTGATCTCGTTCTCGAAAATACTCAAATGGTTACTTTCAAAGCACGCAGCGAAAACAATGGCGGTCCTCTGCGGGTTTATGCTCGGTTCGCTGAAAAAAATCTGGCCATTTCAAATTGATACAACACCTGAAGTCGAAGAGTTCAAACATAAGAAATTTGAACTTCTCTCTCTCAACGAAATTTCTTACGACACCTCTTTTGTGATCACAATAGTGATTGTGATCATCGCTGCCGCTGCTGTTCTCCTGCTTGACCGCTTTGGAAAACCAATGGAAGAAATCCCGCTTGAAGACGTTTCTGCTTGAGGCAATTATTCACTTGTGGAGTCTTCCACATATGCAAAGCGGGGAACTCTGCTTCCATTCACCGTGACCTGTTCAGTGAACATTGCCAGCGGGCGAACCCATAAACCCTGTTCGCCGTAATCTTGTCGGTAGACAACCAACTGCTCTTCGGTCTCGCTGTGCGTTGCGAGACCGATGACGAGGTAGTCATTCCCTTTGTAATGTCGATAGCGACCCGGCTTAATAGATTCAGTCAAGGTGAGATCCTAATGGTTAATTGTAGAGAGGATATGCAGAATTCTATCTCAGGCAAACAACAGATTTGAATCTACAAGCACGACGCGCAAGCAAGTGGGGCAGAAGTGCGATTCACTCGCTTGCGCTTCGTGCTTGTATTTGGAAAAACCTTTGCTGCTGCTCGTCTCACAGTCTTTCCGTTCCGAGTTTCGCCAGTGCATAAGCACATGCTGCCTCTGAATGATCGTTGGAAAGAATTGTATTGAGCGAGATTGTTTCCAGCGAACTGAGATCATTGAAATGTTGATCCAGCATTCTTCTGGCGAGGTACTCTCCTTCACCAGAGAGAATGATCATTGCAAGCTCTTTTTCCTGTGCAGTTAGCACTTTTCGAAAAGCTTTCGACAATGTCTCTAATTGACAATCCCGAATCTGTCTGGTGATCTTTTGCAATTCAGTTGCTGATATCTGCTCGCAATCTGAGCACAACATTCTTGCCAATCGATGCTGTGCATCTTCTTTTGTCGCTGAGCGAGAGTTCGCAGTTTCGAAATTCTCTGGCTGCTCTTTAACGTCACCAAGTATCAGTGCGATGTCAAAAGTAGTCGCAAAGAGTTCGGCAGCCAGCGGGCAAGTCGAATCATAGATTCCTACCTCCTTCGTCACCGCACAAAGCGGCGTTCGACGCGTTCCTTGATAGACCAGTTCGCCAGAACAGAGTCTTGCTAAATCCGTTGTTCCTTGAGGAACTGGGAATCCGTCATCGATAGGAATGATATCGGTCGTCGTGGAGCCGATATCTAATAGAATTGCCAATCCTTGTGGACAAGCACGACCAGCCCAGGTTGCCAAGGCATGCCAGTTCGCAGCTGCGACTAATTCCGGAAGTTCAATCGCTTCATCCGCCGTCAGAAATTCTCCGCCGGTTTGCCAGATGGCGATTTGTCTCTTGGGGGCAGCAGTTTGAATCGCTGAAACGATCTCTCGAACACCTTCCGATCTTGTTCGGAAACAGTCAGCGAGCTCGCCAGTCGTCGTGGCTGCAACAGGTCCATAAGGATGAAACTCACTCAGCAATCGAGAGATTTCATCTGCGAGATTCTCTGGCTCTTTCCATAACGGAAAAGGGCGAGAGACAGACTTCTTCCCGTCCGAAGCTTTAAGATTCGCCCCACCGATATCAATCCCAACAACACTCAAGTTCTCTCTCCGTTAGAGCATTCTGCTCTACCATGTGTCCGCGAACAAGCATTTTAAAAAGTTGTAGTTTACTGCCACGAGACAGAACTTCATCTCAATTTCCGCGACCGCTAAAGAGGTCGCGTGAAAACTTTCCCGTTCGGTTCGAATCGAACGTGGTTTTGCCACTCAATGTCTTCTTCGTCCACATCATTGAAAAAGAGTTCAGCCAGGTTTTGAGACGTCATGGCTCGGTAGCCAACGTAGCTGGTTGTGATTCTTGGATTCAGTTCGACAACGATCGGTTTTTGATCCTCACCAACAATAAAATCAATTCCGAAATAACCATGGAGTCCTTCAATCGAATGTGCGACCTGAGTTGCCATCTCTTTCACTGCTTGTTGGTCAACATTCGCAGCGGGGATTTCGCCACCCTCATATTTAAAGTGACCATCATTAGAGAGGAACTGTCTCGCTGTGGGAAGAACCGTGAGGTGACCAGTCTTCGAATTGATGAAGCAACCAACAGAACACGTTTCTCCTGCCACGAACGGTTGCCAAATCAGTTGGTAACTTCCCGGCTTATGCGAATGCCGCTCAGCGTTTTTGAAAAGCATTTTTTCTACACTCATTGAACCAACACCGTCTCTTTGTTTCGCAACGACGTATTGGCTATTACTTAGCTTTTCGAAACTAGAAAATGTAGGAATCGTCGCAATGTTGTGTTCCTGCAGATGCCGAAAAAATTCCAGCTTGTCTGAACGAAGTCTGATGGCAGATGGTAATGAGTTCAGTGAAGAACATTCATTTTGCAGCACTTCCAACTGCATGTTATACGCTCGTCCTTGATATTCGGGGGCGATGAAGAGGACCGTATCGCAGGTCTTTAATGATTGGTTCCAGGCTCTCTGACCAGACCTTGAAGAATCAACCTGAACAACTTCAATGCCTTGTTTGCCTTCGAAAGGTATGATGCCTCCGCGTCGATCCCAGTGAGTGATGATTTCAAGCGGGGAGTCGCTGACGCTTAACGGCAGTTGTGAGAAATCCTCCACAACCGCTTTCATCATCGCTGCCCCCTCGATCACTAGCAATTTGTGAAATTCGTCCGGTAGTTCGGGAGGCAATATAAAATCGCAGCGATATCCCGCCCCGCATATATCTTCAAAGATCAGCAGACGCATGTCATGTTCCGCTTGAGTAATTCTTGTGTCGAAAAGCCCTACTTCATGTCCCTGAAATCAAGGAACTGTATTTCATCTGGTAGCAACTCTATTGCGGAATCCTGATAATGAATTCATATGAGAACGCGGATTTTCGCGGATGCGGCGGATTCACGCTGATCAGATTGATCCTCTAGCACCGTGAATAGAAGGGGTGTGACTTCATTCTCCGGGCAAAGTTCGATCAAGGTCTGTTCATGTGGCCGTCAGCAAGACTTCTGTTTAGGCTCTGAATTTAGAACAGCAATTGCGGTTCTGGTTCATTATTGATCCGCGAAAATCCGCTGCATCCGTGTCGATCCGCGTTCTAAAACTTGTTGAATAATGCCTTTCCAACTCGGAAGAGATGGCAATACCTGTTCAATTTTTAATTCGTAGGACATCTACTTAAAACCCAGAATCACTTCCACGATACTGCTGATGACACTCGGAGCAAGTCGTTTGAATGTCGCTTAAGCCTTCACGGAAACCTTCGTAGTTTTCGGCTTTTACTGCATCAACACCTTTCATTGCTCCCCCTACAAAAGTTGCGACCAAAGCTTGGTAGCCTTCAGCGTCAGCGTTGTCATAACTTTCGGTTCCCATCAATGACCCGAAGGCTGCCAACATATGCAGATCTCGCATGACGCGTTCGGGGTCTTCTTTCATGCGTGCTTCTGTGTTGACATTCGCTTTCAGATTGCTGACAGTAAATTCGAGTCGTTGCATCATGTCAGAGACATAAATGACATCCCCAAACGGGACGACTTCTTCTGGCTCTAAACCACTCACGGTTCCTCCATCCATCGCGGTTTGCAATTTTAGGAACGGTTCCTCTGTCGCAGTAAAAGCTGTTCGTCCCGACTCCCCCGATGAAGAATAGATTTCATACCCTAGATCGCGGATAAACTTACCACGATCCTTCCAGGTATCCGCTTCAGGGTGGACAGTCACAATCGCTCCCAACCCCGCAACAATTGCTCCATCTAAAGCAATATCTTCAGCACTACGATTATAGTTTCCGACAGACTGTAAATTCGTTGTCAGACGGGTTCGAATCACTTTCAATTCACCTTGCAAGGCATCGATTGGCAATATCGTTGCCCAGTCAACACCATTGCCGCCGGCAGCTGGCGGGGATCCTGCAGGAGGTCCATTGCTCGTGTCATTTGAAGCCATTTCTGGTGAACCGCCGGATGTCGCCACAGCTACGGGAGCATTGCCTCCAATAACGGTCGCATCCGCAGCAACGGTTAGTGGCTGATCGTAGAAGACATCGTAAGGGATGGTTCCGATCCACTTGGTTTCTTTTTTATTCGGATCGACGGTGTTCACAACCGCTGGCTCAGTTGTATTAACCTGTGTTGATTCGCTATTCACTGCGGCTGGCTGCTGAGTCGTCGTCGTTTCAGCTTGCTCAGTCGGCTTCTCGTCGCCTCCACCACAACCAACAAAGGCAATGATGGAAAAGCTCAGTCCGATGTAGAAAGCTGATAAAATTCGTGGTTGGTCAATTCTCTGCATGAGATCTGAACCCTATAATTAAATGATTCTCCGAAAATGGAATTAGCAGGTCTGCTGACTCCCGATAAGTATTATCGCTGTCCTGTGCTGATCTTGCAAACTTGAATTGCATAATTACGAGAAACTTGAAAATCTCTTTTCAGAAACGATTTACCTACGGATGCCCATAAGCTTGAGTAACTGACCCAGGAGTTTTATTCCCCAATATTTTCGAAATCGTTCTCCGGAAAGATGGAAATTGACTTGCCATTCTATCATTTTATGGAAATCGTTACATTAGAAAGAGAGATTCACTCTCGTGGCGGCAGAGTTTCCTTTCTGTTCGCTGAGTTGAAAATTGATCATCCCGTCTCAATCTGATTTCAGCCTGAAAAATAATTATGGACTTTCGTAAATGCCCGGCCTGTCAGGCCTCTGTACTTGAAGATGATGTCGATGACTGCCCATTCTGTGGTGCATCGATGTCGGGCAAACCGAAACCAAAGGCAGCCAGCCCCAAAGCGGCAGCTGCGCCCGAAAAGAAATCAAACCCCAAAGCTGAAGCTTCTGGAGCGAAGACTCCGACTAAAAAGAAGCCAACTTCCGGATCAGCGAAAGCTGAAGCCGCTTCAGGTGAAGACGATCCATTCGAAGTCGACACATCCGCAGTTCGCAAAGCGATCAAACTTTCACCGCGTCCAACGAAGTCGCGGACTTACGAAATCGTCTGTCCGATGTGCGAAGCCAAAGGCTTCATGCCGCTTAGCGAAGCAGGCAAAGACGTTCAATGTGCAAACTCGGAATGTATTGTCCCTGTCTTCAAATCCAAACGCCCCAAAGTCGAAGCTCCGCCTGAAGAAGAACCGAAAAGCAAAAAAGGTTTGATCATCGGGGTTTCCGTGGTTGCCCTACTTGCAATTGCCTTTGGCGTGTTCCAAATGATGCAAGACGGTAAAACCCCCATTGTTAACGACGATGATCATGGAACGCATTGCGACCTCTGTCCTCCACGCGATGAATGTGATGATTGCCCACCTGTCGAGTGCGACAATTGCAAACCCGAAAACATCACTCTCGCTGAGATCAAGGAGCAATCAAAGAAGAAAGTAATTGACGCAGCTCGTGATCGCGGTGATCATAATAAGAACGTTGGAACTCAGTTAGCTGCCGAAACACTGGCGATTGCTGGTGATCTTGATGCAGCGAACTCAGAACTGAAACGTTTACAATCTGGCGGTCGTGCAACAGGCTACTTGCAACTTCAACCATTCGCTGAGATTGCCTGGGAGCAACTACGCAATGGAGACGTCGATGGAGCAACCAAATCAGCAACCGACGGACTCACACGTGCGAAGAATCTTCCACCAACAGTCCGACGATCTTTAGATTCCGTGATGTCGCTGGCAGCGGTCCTCGCAGCAGTTGGTAAGAAAGATGAAGCAGTACAACTGATTGCCGATCAGATTAAAGATGCTGAAGGTGAACTTGGTCTGCGGGGGGATGCTTCCGTTCTGTGGAGAACAGCTCTCGACTCCGCGACCTATGATGTCGGGTTAGAAGCCTCTCGACCTTATCACGCTTTAATGCCGGAATCACTTCGAATAGGAGTCATTGAAACACTCGTCGCACATGGCTATCCAGATGAAGCCTGGACGCT
>JABJMI010000259.1 GCA_018659505.1 Planctomicrobium sp. | reverse complement strand
GTGAACTCTTACGAAATACCTTAACGACTTCTTCCAATCGTTCTTACGCCGTTTCTTGTTTTTTACCACGTGTAACAACGGCCCCGATTCCGAAGATGAGTGTTATTAACCCAAAGCCGCCACCGAGGTAGACGAGGCGTTGAGATATCGAGTCGCGTTGCCATGAGTCGTGCAGGTCATTTTGAATCCTGCTGGTGACATCGAGTTGCCAGGTCACTTGGTAGACTGTGTCTTTGAATTCTCCGACTTGAAACGGCCAGGTGATTTCGCAGCTTTTCTCAAGAATTCCAAGTCGTCGGATTTCTTCAGCGTCGATCCAACTTTCTCGCATCTCAGGATAGATGCCGACGATGTAGTCTGTGACCAGCATTTCAGCGATTTTGTTGAGTTCGGCTTCAGCTTCTTGGAGAGAAGAGTATCGCTTGGAAGTGATCACGATTTCATTTTCATCTGGTCGGAAAACATTCTCAGTGAGTGCTTCATCAACCCAATTTGGAATCTTGTTCACAGACTTCGAAGAAATGGAAGTCCCATGGCTGAAGTCATAATCTCTTTCAAGGATTTGCAGAGGCTTGACTGTCCCGTCCTCTTCGTTTTCTTCTTTATCAACTGGAATAGAGCCATTAGGGTCTTCTTGATAAGCAGGAGGTTTCTGCGAAGGTGACAAGGCAGAAGAATGTGTTATCTGCGGTTGAGCGGGATACTCAATGGTATCGACTTTTACGGAAAATAATCCGAAAACTAATACCGCAGCACCGAGGCTTGCGAAGGTCAGCAGCAGGGCAACTTTATTTTTTCGTATCGCGATCAGCCATATCAATAATCCGATCACAAAAGTGATGATTAAGACTAATGAGATAACTTTTGGTTGCGAAATCGCTTCAGTGAGCATTCCTATGCGTGAAGGCATTTCATGTTGTGCGGAATATATAGGAATCTGAGCTCCTCGATAGTTGTTATCACTATCTGTAACGGTTGACGTAACATCGTCGTGCGATAGACCAGTTTGCCCTTCGTCTGAAATACTTTCATGCTCTTGCAATACGCTTGACATTTCTGACGCAGCGACATCCTGAGCGATTATTTTCTCTACTTGAGCGATAGCAACTTCATGTTGGGCACGAGATTGGCTGAGGAAATATGTTCCTCCCAGTGCAACGACGAGCAAGAATGGAATTCCTAAGAAGACCAGCATGACTTTCGACCAATCCACACGAGAACGCGTGCTAGGTGAAGACAACACGACGGAGCTGAACACTCCGATCACAACAACGATGAGAACTAGTTCGATGACGCCCATCATGTTTACTCCTTGGCTTGAATTTCTTTGAGGTTTGTGGTGTGCGATTTATTATTGTGGTTTATTGGAAATTTGCTGAACCGAAGGCTCAACTTGATCCCCTTATCCTAACCTTCTCCCCACAGCGAAATTGTTGGCGAGAATTTATATCAAATGTGAGGAGAAGGGACATCGGTTCGCTTCGCTCACTCAAATCCGATCGTTGTTTATCCCGCGTTACTCGCTTCAAACGGACTCAATGTTAGTTTTGAATTTCAAGACGTCCCATGTTCTGTATTTGGTACTTTGGTAGTACTCTTGGCTGCACACGATGAAGTGTATCGCTAAGCGACTCTTCTCCGGGTTCGCTTCTTGTCGTACATCGGGGCTGCTAACTGAGTAACGCAAGGAATCACAACTCCCCAAGCGATTGCTAATTCGTTCGGAAATGCAAAGATCACTGTCGCGAACCAGGCTAAGAGTGCTGTGATGAGAACTCCGCTAATACTGAATCGGTTATGGCGAATTGGAGAGTTCATGGTCTGCCAGTTGCGAAGTCCCAGGAAGGTTGCGAAAAACGTGACGTAACCTAATAGGGTTAAAAAGCCAGCTTCCATTAATGGTTGATCTCCGATCTTTCGAATCATTGCATTCCGAGAAGATCCAAGATTTCCAACCATCAAGTATTCATCAAGTAAAAACGCTAACCCACCAACCATGGCTCCAATCAATGCAAAGTGAAACGCAGCGGTTTTCTTTCGTCGCTGGTGATTTCCATTCATATACGGAAGAAGCAAAATCAACCAACTCGAACTGATTGTCACAGCAGAAAATAGACCCAGAATACCGACGCTGGATTCATCAAGGCTGCCTGTAGAGCCTAGTAACGATGGTTGCAACGCAAAAAGACAGGCAATCAATGCAGCCGATATCGGGACGACTGCGAACAGTGCTCCGAAGATGTCCGTCTTGCCTGGGATTTGTGAAACTCTCGCTTGGCTCCGTGGGGCAGAAACTGTTGTTGGTCGAAAAGGGCGCTGGTCCAGTTGATTCGCATGGTGTTTTCTAGTTCCAAATATTGCCCACGCCCCTGCTCCAATCCCAGTTATAAGGAGTAAGCTGAGATAATTGAGCCTTGCCCCAATTCCCCCAGCAAAGATTGAAAATAGAATAAAGATAATGGCTCCAGCGATCACAAAACTCTTGGTCGGAATTTTTAACGTCGAGACTGAAGGAGTAGCGTTCCCGGGGAGAGTCGCGAACCCCGCAGGTTCGGACTGATCGACCTCGCTCGAATTCATCTCGACTTTGTCTTTTGCAGAATTCGGAGCAATCCCTAGCACTGCATCGTCGAAAGCTCTTTGCAATGCTTCAACCCGAGAGAATCGTTCTTTCGGATCTTTCTCTAATGCTTTGGCGATGACACCTTGCAGCCTTGGGGGAAGCTTTTTGAGATCAGGTTCTTCGCTGAGATGTTTCATCAGGATTTCACCAGTCGACTCACCATCGAAGGGCAACTCACCGGTCAGCATTTCATAGAGCATGACCCCTAAAGCATAGACATCAACTTCCCGACCATATTTCCCTTTGGCAACTTCGGGAGCCATATAGTGAACGGTTCCGACACTTTGCGTTTGAGCACTGTGCCGACTTGGTGAGATGAATTTCGAAAGTCCAACGTCACCGATTTTGACGATTCCGTTTTCGAGGAAAACATTCGCAGGTTTCATATCGCGATGAACCAGACCGCAACTATGCAAATAACTGAGACCGGCTGTCATTCCATTCAGCCATTTCCTGACCGACTCTACTGGCAATCCTTTGGGAGATTTACGAAGGATTGTATCGAGGGTACCTCCAGAGACATATTCCATCACAATCCAGTGATCATCATCTCCATCTTGGCGAACGTCAAAGATCGTAACCAAGTTCGGATGC
>JABJMI010000783.1 GCA_018659505.1 Planctomicrobium sp. | reverse complement strand
TGCCGCGACGGTTCAAGATAACGGAGGAGTTTATCTCGTCCCGGCGTTTGTCGGACTTGGAACTCCGTATTGGGATTCGTCCGCACGAGGAACAATGACGGGATTGACTCGGGGGAGTACCTCAGGGCATATCGCCCGTGCAGCGATTGAATCGATGGCGTTTCAATCAATGGATGTGCTGGAAACGATGCAGAAGGAATCGGGCGTTTCACTCAGTCGTTTGAAAGTCGACGGAGGAGCGACTGCGAACAACTGCTTACTCGACTTCCAGGCTGGTCTGTTAGAAGTTCCGGTCATGCGACCAAAGATTCAGGAAACAACAGCCTTGGGCGCGACATACCTCGCAGGTTTAGCAACAGGAGTCTGGGAAGATCAGGCTGCCATCGCCAAACATTGGGAACTCGATAGAGAGTTCCAACCCAACATGCAAACCGCAACGCGCAAGAAACTTTCATCAGAATGGCATCGAGCCGTTGAAGCATCGCGGGGTTGGATTCAAGATGAGTAAAGAAGTTCAACATTGTTTTGCCGGACACTTAAAGTGTCCGGCTAAACACTTTGAGTAGTATCACTCTCATCTCTGAAAACAGCAAATGACCGATATTGAGCCAATGAATGAATCCTGTTTCATCAATCGATATCGAGAACGAATCCACGGAGCTACGAATCTTCACTTCGAACTTTATCCAACAACATTGAGAATGCATGGTACTCGTAGTGAACAACCACTAGATGTTAGCGTTCGCCTTGCTCAATTAGATCCAATGCCTGACAAATACTGGCTAAAGAATCATGTGCAGATCTATGCAACTCGGCTGACCATCTTTTCGCTGGGAGCAATGATCTTCAGCTATTTTTGGGGTTCAGGTTTTCCGACAACTTTTTATCTATGTATCACTCTCTTTGTCAGCTCAATGATTTACTTTTTCGTCTCTACTAAAAATCGTATTGAGTATTCGTATTTCAAATATCATAACCGATCAGAGTTTGCCTTAGCGATCGCCAAAGCAGGCGACCAATCTTCTGAATTCGACGCATTTATCGAGTCGATAATAGCCCAAATTAAAACCACCCATGCTTCCCATCTATTTGAAACGACTGATCCAGGGTCTCCAGAATAGCAATGCGTTTATTGCCGGACACTTAAAGTGTCCGGCAAAACAGAAATTTGATTATTTCTGTTGATCTCTACCGCAGCTACCCGTTTATCTCCTCTGGGGCTGCCTTTCGAACGAAGATTTCTGACAAACATGAGCAGTCCGAACCGCTCGCTGGACATTTTTAGTGTGCAGGGAAATGAAGGAGTGCAGGCATGTATGAGTTTCCCACCAGATACCAAAAAGCCGCAACGTTCGATGATATCTTCTTTACGCTCCTTGTTTTGATCCTCTGGTCAGGTGCGATCTATTGGATTCACAAACGGCATCTGTTCTTCAAGCAGTTCAGCCTCACTTTATTCAGTGCGATGGCGCTACTGGCAACTTATCTCCTCTCGGCGATCACGTTTTCTCCGCCTGAATATCAGTATATCTCTAAACCAGCTTTCTATGGTGTGTCAATTTTGTATGTTTGGATCATTGCGGGTTGTGGAGCCTTGATAAACCTTCATCGATTGAAAACACACCAAGACCCAACGATGGTTGCGAAGAGTTTTCGAGAGTTACTTGTGATCGCCTTTACTTGTCTCATTTTAGTTTTCATTGCAAGCCTCCCACTATCAGCATTTAAAAGAGTGAGATATGCAAACCGAAGACCTCGATGTTTGAGTAATATGCGAAATCTCGGCATCGCAATTCATACCTATGCCACAGAACATCGTGGTGATATCCCCGCGACAGCCGAGGGTGAACCACCGCGTGGTTGGCGGGTAGAGCTCCTTCCTTTTATAGAACAACAAAAACTTCGCGAGTCTTACAATGAAGAGGTTGCCTGGGATCAAGGCGAGAATGTCGAAATTGCCCGGACGGAAATTGAAGTTTATCAATGTCCTGCAAACCCCATTCAACAAAATTCCGAGGGTTATCAGTTGACTGGATACGCTGCGGTGACAGGGACAAATGCCATGTGGGCGAGGGAGAAATCATTGAGCCTTGATAACGTCACCAATGGTGACGGACTATCACAAACATTGATGATCGTAGAAGCCTGCGGGCAAAACATCGCCTGGAGCGAACCTCGCGATGTCGATCTCGACACACTCCCCATCGGAATCAATTTGCCCGGCGAGAATAAAGGGGAATCGAACGGTATTCTGTCGTCCTATCACGGCTACGGAGCCAACGTCATGTTCGGGGACGGCAGCGGCAGACATCTTTCTGAAAATATTGATCCAGAGGTTCTCGAAAAGTTATGTACTGCAACTGGTGGGGAAGTTTTGACTGCTAACGATTATTAGAATTCGTAATAGAATGCATGATCGAGAGTAACAATGAATCGATTAGAAATCCTGGTTTGTGTAATCGTTTTTGTACTGCTTGCCAGTATGTTCATTCCAAGTACGAGAAATGCCCGGGGAACGGCACGTCGAACTCAATGTTTGAACAATATGAGAAACGTTGGAATTGCCGTGCAAACGTATGCGGCTGATAACAAAGGGGCGATCCCAGCAACCGCGGCTGGGCTACCACCTCAGAGTTGGCGGTTGCACTTGTACAATTATATTGAAGCCTCACCGCTCTATAACAATTATCAATTTGATGTGCCGTGGAATGGGGGAAAGAACCAAGAAGCAGCAAGGTATAGTGTTGAGGTCTATAGCTGCCCAGACATCCCCAATGATTTCTCTGAAGAAGGCTTCAGCTACACTTCATATCTAGCCATC
Source organism: Planctomicrobium sp. (assembly GCA_018659505.1). Lineage (GTDB taxonomy): Bacteria > Planctomycetota > Planctomycetia > Planctomycetales > Planctomycetaceae > Thalassoglobus. The sequence goes on along the minus strand of JABJMI010000783.1, from coordinate 1,481 downwards.
ATCGGTGCAGCTGCAATGTGGGGCAAAGAAAAATCACTTTCATTCGATGAAGTTTCCAAAGCTGATGGACTCTCCCAAACGCTATTGATGGTGGAAAATAGCATCCAAGACATCACATGGACAGAACCGCGCGATGCCGACCTAGACACAATGATAATCGAAGTAGATTTCACTTTCGGAGCTAACGGAAGTCTTATCAACTCACTTCACGCAGGCTCTGCTAACGTCATCTTCGCAGACGGTAGCGGCAGAAATCTTTCGGAAGATATTGATCCGGAGATTCTCAAAAAACTATGCACTGCAACTGGGGGGGATATATTGACCGCTGACGATTATTAGAACACGTAATAGTGCGAATTTTCATCTTTCAGCCGGACACTTTAAGTGTCCGGCAAAACGGAAGAACACGTTCGCGCATGGAAAAATCCGTTGAGCAATGAGCCTGCTCAACGGATTATTCTAATGACTTGATAGCAGCAATTACTCAGCAGCGGCAGGAGCAGCTACTTCTTCTTTGATTTCCAAGTTTGGAACATTGATCGCTGTGATTTTTACGCCGGTGTATTTTTGGCGGTGACCTGTGTGGCGACGAGAGTTTTTGCGTCGACGGATCTTTTGGATTTCTAATTTTGGACCTTTGACGAGGTCGTCGATCACTTCGGCTTCGACAGTTGCACCATCGATAACAGGTGCACCGATGACGCTGTCTGCTCCGCCGTTGGCGAGAAGAACTTTGTCAAAGGTAATTGTCTGACCGACTTCGGCATCGCTGCGGAGGTCAATTGCCAGTGTCTGTCCATTTTCCACGCGGAGTTGATGACCGCTGTCTTCAATAATCGCAAACATTTCTAAACTCTCAGTCCCAACACAATGGTGTTGGAAAGCAATGTGTAAACAATGAGATTGGGAGTGAAAAATATCCCAAAACTCGTCAACCTCTGAGGAGACACTAAGTTCCTGCTCCGAGTGAACCGGGAAGGATAGGGTTTTCTCTCTCAAATTGCGAGAGAATCCAAGTAGGAAATTTTACTTTTTCAATGGATAAGGAGAGAGACCGAAATGTTTCAAATCATTGCACAAACAGATACCACAGATGGAGTTACGGAAATCGTAAAATCTGTAGAAGAGACGCTGCCCTGGTTGGCGCCAGCAAAAGACTACTTAGCAGAAAACGCAGTTGCACTTGGGTTGCGTGTGGTCGCTGCCCTCGCGATCTTCCTGATCGGTCGCATTGTCGTCAGTATGATGCTCGGTTTCGTGGGTCGAGCATTGAAACGCTCCAATACCGACGCGATGTTGATTTCCTTTGCAAACAACGTCTTAAAAGCCATATTGCTGATCGTTTTGGCAATGGCATCACTTCAGACACTCGGTGTGAAGTTAACCTCGCTGACTGCAATCTTGGCAGCTGGTGGCTTCGCAGTTGGTATGGCACTGCAAGGGTCGCTTTCCAACTTCGCGGCCGGGATCATCTTAATCGT
>JABJMI010000891.1 GCA_018659505.1 Planctomicrobium sp. | reverse complement strand
TTTACAGAATCATACCGTTCTCGACGTTCATCAATTGAATAGGGCAGAATAACGAATGTTCATCGACTCGGCAATCATTATCCACATCGTCCTCTTGTAAAAAACAAAACGCGATAAAGCCTTTTATAATAAAAGCTTACCGCGAATTTATTGATCTCGATAATCTCTGTATTCAATTACAGTTCGTAAACTGACTCTTTTGCCGCATCTCCGCCAAATGAAGATCGGATTTGATTCTCTGCTGATTTCACAGTTTCTTCAGGACCAGCGAGTTTCAAGAAGTAATTCCCGCCACGACCTTCAGTCACGCTAAGCATGACATTGATGACGCGGTACCCCTTTACCGCTTCCGTTTGACGACGGAACGGAGGGCCAACCGAACGATTGTAGGTTCCGGTCATGTCAACAAGGATGTATTTGCCTTGTTTTGACTCACCCTCAGTCATTTTGGCTTCACGACCTTCTGGGGCAAATTGTCCCACCCAACGCTGAATGTTTTGCGCAGCTGATCCCCCAAACGGACCTGAGATCACCAGCTCAGCTGCCTCGACTCCCTCTTTGGGAGCGGGAATTTCGAATTGAGCGAGCCTAAGATTGTTTGATGGTTGTTGTTGTTTCCAGTTTGCAGGGACTTTGAGAGTTAAATCCGAAGCCTTCACTTCTTTCGCCGCAGGCTTGTCATCCGCAAGCAAAGACGAGGACGCCACTCCCACGAGAATTAAACATAAGTAGGAGAATCTTTTTCTATTGATCATTTCTGGAAACCTTATATCGGTAGCTTTTCAATTTTTAAAACTTACAGCCCGCAATAGCTGCTAAGCTGGATTGTGTGGAGAATTGTCTCCATTATCAATTGATAATGGCAAAAGATCAATCGATTATTTTATGAACATGTTGCACAAGATTGATATCGAGTCGCTGCTGGAGCACGCAATTTTCTTTAAATTCTTCTGCGATTTCGCTCAACTTAACATCTAGGATTGGGTGTTTGAAGTTCTCAGCGACCTCCGCCAGTGGAATTGCCAAAAAGGGGCGAGTTTGTATTTCTGGATCAGGGATTTGCAGCTTGGTACTGCTGAAAATTATTGAGCCGAACAAAGAGATATCAAGATCGATTGTCCTGGGACCATTCTTGTTTGCCGGATCACGAACTCGTTGCAACTTCTGTTCGATTTCCAGTAATTTATTCTTCAATTCATCAGGACTCAGAGTTGTCGTAATTGAAACCGCGGCGTTGCAAAAGGGGGGTTGCTCAAGAAATCCAACAGGTTCCGATTCCCAGACTGAGGAAGCTTTCAACACTTTCACATGCTTCTCGAGAGAAAGAAGACCCACGGCGTCTGGAAGATTCGTCTCCGGTGAAATGTTTGAGCCCAAGGCAATTAAAACAAGCTCTTCAGTTCTCTGCTCAGACATCTTGAGATCGCTCTATCGTAATCCCGACCGACGTTGCAAATCGCAACGCGCCAGGTTTTTCGACACTGACCCAGACCGTTTGAATTCGACGATCTTTCAGGCAAATTATTGCAATCTCTTCACAAAGTTTTTCGACCAACATGAAACTGGACGACTCAACAAATGAGAACACGCTCTTGCAGATAGTTCGATAGTTGACTGCGTCCTCAATGTTGTCTGACTGACCAGCCGGGCGAATATCGACAGCGAACTTCAGGTTGATAAGAACATCCTGACGATTCTCTCGCTCTTCTGGATTGATCCCAATGATCGTACGCACGAGAAGATCTTGAATTTCAATAATATCAGTCATCAAAAGTTCCACTTACTGGAGAGAATTCAACGGTCTCATTCAACTTCAAAAGATCAGAACAATATCGCAAAATTCAAAATGCTTAAACTCGAGTTTTCTTCTTGCGACCTTTGACGAAGCTATTGATGACCATATTCCCCATGTCCTGGGCGTTGCAAGTCGCACTGATTCCGCCGGAGACTTGAGCCATTTGTTCGACGAAGTTCACGAGACCATAATAGAAATAATCTTCGATCAGTGCGAAGCTTGAAATCTGTATCCCCGAGTTCTTGCAGCGTTTGACCTCTCCCAAAGTCGCGCGTGCAGTACGTTCGGTTGGGGGATAGAGCAGAACAATATCACGACCTTCGATATGAGCGGTTGGTTCTCCGTCGGTGATGCAGATAATCTGCTGGTTCTGAGCTGGCTGTTTCTTGAGGATTCTACGAGCAAACTGTAAACCTGCCTGGATATTGGTGAAGTGCTCTGGCACGAACTCCGGTGGATTATCGAGAGAAACTCGCAAGCTGACCTGCCGATCATGAATACTGACCGGTTTGGGGGCAGAGTTCAGAAGATCCCTTTCTGTCATCGCTGTCGCGTAAGTGTAGAAGCCGACCACTTGTAGAAAATCGGATTGATAGCGAGACCGGACCAGTCCTTGTAACGCCATCGCCACTTTCTTAGCGGAAGCATATTTCCCATAACGAGTCATACTGCCTGACATGTCGATCAAAACAACGGTCGCGCAAGACGTTTGGTATTCCGTTTCATAGATCTCTAAATCATCTTCGGAGATATGAACCGGTGAGCCACCCCCTTGCCGATGAATCGCGTTTTTGAGAGTTTCGTGCATGTTCAGGTTGCTGACGGGATCACCGTATTCATACCGCTTCGACTCATCCATCTTCACCTGCCCAGCACCTCGGAACTCAGTCTCGTGCCGTCCTAATTTGTCCTTATTCTGAACATTAAACAGCGACTCAAGAGCTTTGTTCTCAACTCGTTTCAGCCCTTTCGGAGTGACTCGATATTGTCCCTCTCGGTCTTTCTCTACGTATCCCTGCTTGACCAGCATATCGACAACATCAGGGTTATCGTCTTCCCAAGCCTCTAGTGAATCCAGAACCTGATCTCCATATTCCATCATGAATTCAGAGAACTTGTCGAAGAGTTCATCCGCGGACTGTGGTGAAAATCCGTCTGATCCATCGAATTGTGAATACTCGAAAGAAGGCATTGGAAGTGGTCAAGGGGCTAGGGACCAGGGTCTAGTGTGCTATTGTCTGGATTTTCTTCTGGCGTGATCGATGGCGTTTCGGTTGATGCCGTTGACTCTTCTTTAACTTGAGGAGGAACTTCAGCGGTTTCGGCTTGAGCCTTCTCCTGATTTTCGACTTCGTCACCGGCATCAGCTTCGTATTCGTAATATGGTGGCAGTTCTTCGGGGGTAGATCTTGCTGGTCGCTGCGCTTCGACTAGCTGCATAAAGGGGGCGTCTTTCTCGCAATGACAACGCACAGCTGTCTGAGTCGCGGGAGCACGACGTTCGTAGTGGCATTTTGGGCAACGCCAAAGTCTGCGAATATCTGATTGAATGCGAACCATTGGTCCTCGCATGTTCAAACCTTTGTCTATAAATCAATATCTTTGAAATCAGCGAATACATTTGATTCTATGCAGTTCACGGAAATCTAGCGAGAGGGGACTGCTTGTTTCTTTGAACTCGCTACAATCAATTCATACATCGTGACAAATTTCAGTTTGAAATACAGCGGCACTTGAGTAAGAAATAACTTGAACAGAACGCTTTGACTATGGGTTACCGCAATCTTCGCGAGTGCATCAACGACTTAGAAAAACATGGACAACTGATACGAATTCAATCCGAAATCGATCCGCACTTAGAGGCAGCGGAGATTCAAAGACGCGTCTATCAGGCGGGCGGACCAGCGCTCTATTTTGAAAATGTCAAAGGGACTCGCTTCCCGATGGTGAGTAATCTCTTCGGAACGATTGAGCGAACACGGTTCATATTTCGTGACACCTTGGACCTTGTCAGAAGATTGGTCGAAATCAAAATCGATCCCGCAAATGCCTTGAAAGCACCGCTGCGATATGGACGAGCGTTTCCCGTCGCGTGGGCAATGCAGCCGAAGTATGTCTCGCGTGGGGCGATCACACAGCACACAACAACACTCGATCAGCTACCGCAACTCTTCAGCTGGCCAGATGACGGCGGTCCCTTTGTGACTTTACCTGCGGTCTATACGGAGAGTCCAGATGCTCCCGGTTGGCAAAAGTCGAATCTCGGAATGTATCGAATTCAACTCGCCGGGAATGACTATCTTCCCAACAAGCAAGTGGGTGTGCATTATCAGATTCATCGTAGCATCGGTGTGCATCATGCCGCTGCAATTCGCAAGGGTGAACCACTCAAGGTGAATATCTATATCGGTGGTCCGCCAGCCTTGCCACTTTCGGCTGTCATGCCGTTGCCAGAAGGACTTTCGGAATTGACATTTGCCGGTGCGTTAGGAGGCAGACGCGTCCGCATGGTGAAGCAGCAGAACCAGTTGCCTTTGATCGCTGAGGCTGACTTCTGTATCTCTGGGATAATCGATCCTGATCATCTAAAGCCGGAAGGACCGTTTGGAGATCACTTGGGTTACTACAGCCTCGTGCATGACTTCCCCGTTTTGAATGTCGAGAATGTTTACCACCGTAAAGATGCCATCTGGCCATTTACTGTTGTTGGGCGTCCACCTCAGGAAGATACCTCTTTCGGTGAAATCATTCACGAAATTACAGGACCTGCGATTCCATCAGTGATGCCGGGAGTCAAAGCGGTCCATGCAGTCGACGCTGCGGGAGTGCATCCATTGTTACTCGCGATTGGAAGCGAACGATATGTTCCATACGCCGGTGAACGAATTCCACAGGAAATACTGACTCAAGCCAACGCGATCCTCGGGCAGGGGCAACTCTCGCTGGCGAAGTATCTGTTCATCACTGCCAATGAAGATAATCCTGAACTGGACATTCACGACATCAGTGCTTTCCTCTCTCATGTTTTACAGCGAGCCGACTGGAGCCGAGATTTACATTTTCAAACGAAGACAACCATCGACACATTGGACTATTCAGGAGACGGATTGAATTCGGGATCGAAAGTAGTCATTGCTGCTGCTGGCAACGCGAAAAGAAAACTAGAAACACAAATTCCGACGAATCTTTCACTTCCACAGGGGGTCAAGGATCCTAAAGTGGTATTACCGGGAATCCTTGCGATTAAAGGTCCAGAGTGTCGAAATAGAGAAGACCAGAACCTCCAAGAATTCTGCCGTAATCTTGATGTTCAACATCCAATCAATCAGTTCGCAATGGTATTGATTGTAGACGATTCTGAATTCACCGCTCGCAATCTCAGCAACTTCTTGTGGGTCACTTTTACACGCTCCAACCCTGCCAAGGATATCAGCGGCATTGGTTCTTTCATTGAAAACAAACACTGGGGCTGCCGAGGAGCTTTGGTCATCGACGCGCGGATCAAGCCACACCATGCTCCTCCTTTGATTGAAGATCCGAAAGTGACTGAACGTGTCAATCAACTTGCAATCAAAGGTGGTCCGCTACATGGAGTGATATAGTGATTTGACTCGATAGGCAGTTGATGAATCAAGCGGTAGCAGAGTTACACCAAATACAAGCACGACGCGCAAGCGAGTGGGACGAAGTGCTCACTCGCTTCAACTTCGCAAAATAACAGTATATCTTATCAAAAAAACTTCTTTTTTAATTTTCCTTCCACCGAATAAATAGCCGTTATGAAAATTACCAACATCAAAATCTATCAAGTTGACTTACCGCTGCATGAAGGAAATTACAGCTGGTCGGAAGGCAAAAGTGTCGACGTTTTTGACTCGACTGTTGTAGAAGTTCAAACGGATGCAGGCATTTCTGGATTCGGGGAAGTTTGTCCGTTAGGACCGGTTTATCTGCCGGCGTATGCAAAGGGGGCTCGAACGGGAATTCAAGAACTGGCTCCGTTGCTGATTGGTGAAAACCCAACTGAGTTGAATGCTCTGAACCAGCGTATGGATCAACTTTTAAAAGGGCATCCTTATGTGAAGTCTGCCATCGACATGGCGTGCTGGGACATTCTTGGGAAAGTGGCAGGTCTACCTGTCTGCACGTTACTTGGTGGTCGGTACGGTGATGACGTTGTTCTCTATCGTGCGATCTCTCAACGCCCGGCAGCGGAGATGGCGGAAAACGTCACGCATTATCGCAACGAAGGCTACAAACGCTTTCAGCTTAAGGTCGGTGGAAATCCCGATGAAGATATTGCACGTATTAAGGCTGCTAGCGAAATTCTCGAACCCGGCGATAAGTTAATCGCAGATGCAAATACAGGTTGGTTGATGCACGAAGCGATGCGAGTCGTAGATGCTGTCCGTGATGTCGACGTTTACATCGAACAGCCATGTGCCACTTATCAGCAATGCTTGAGTATCCGAAGAAATACTCACTTACCATTCGTCATGGACGAGGTGATTGACTCAGTCGATGCCATCCTAAAAGGCGCAGCTGATCAGGCGATGGATGTCGTGAATATCAAAATTAGTAAATTCGGCGGATTAACGAAAGCAAAACAAGCTCGTGATCTCTGTGTCTCACTGGGAATCGCAATGACACTTGAAGACAGTTGGGGCGGAGACATCATCACCGCAGCGATCTCGCATCTCGCTCATAGCACTCCGACTGAATACCTGTTTACTTCCACAGATTTTAACAGCTATGTCACGACCTCAATCGCGGACGGAGCACCACAGCGAGTCAACGGGCGCATGGCTGCTTCAACAGCCCCGGGACTCGGCATCACCCCTAGACTTGACGTGCTTGGCGACCCGGTTTGGGAAGGTCGGTAGAGTTGAGCAATAATCTATTTTCGTAATCGTTCGCAAAATTGAAATTTTTACTTAACCACGAAACACACCAAAGACGCGAAAAAACGAAACGGACAAACTTGCTCTCAGCGCTGTTCACGTCTTTAAATTCAATTCAAGATTGGTGAGAGAGTCAATCTATCGCATTGATTTCCTGCTCATCTTATCCTGTATATCATGTTCATCCTGTCCCTTTTTTTCGTATGATTCGTCTTTTTCGTGGTTAAGAGACTTTCGATTTCTGTAGGTCCGTGACCAGCTTCCTATTTTCTTTGAAATGTTTCTGACTGAACAATTGTCTTGATAATAGCGCTCATTGAGTCACCATCCTTTCGGCAGTTCGCGACAGCCAAGTCAATCAGGCTGCGGTCTGATGGTTCGAGCGTGCGAGCAAGTGCATACATGAGAAGTTTCTCGGAGAGACCTCTTAAAAAACGCTCGTCTTGCTGGAGTATCGTTCTTTTGAAAGATGCGAAGTCATTGTAGGTTTCACCACTTGGAAATGTTGCACCGATTTCGATTTTTGGGCGATCATTCCCCCACTGGTTGATTGGCTTTTCACCATCTTCCAGCGTTCTCCATTGTCCGATGACGTTGAAGTTTTCGAGTGCCAATCCATACGGATCAATACGCCGATGGCAGTTGTTACAGCTAGTTTGTTCTCGATGCTTTGCCAGTCGTTCGCGAACTGTCAGTTTTTGTCCGTTCAAGTTTGGCTCAATCTCACCGGCATTGGGAGGCGGTGGTGGCGGCGGGTCGTTATAGAGAACGTCTAGTAGATATTTCCCGCGATCAACCGGTTTTGTTCTGCTTCCGTCGCTTCCCCAGCGATGGATACCTGCCATGCCAAGTAGTCCTCCGCGAATATGTGTGTCTGAGTGATCAGGGAATTCTCTCGGCAAACTGACACGCTGAAATTCTTCTCCACTGACTCCATTGATCCCGTAAAATGCCGCTAATCGTTCATTGAGCATCGTCCAATCCGAGTCGAGTAAAGCGAGCAATGATTCCTTTTTGTTCAAAATTTCTCTCACCATTTCGATTGGCTGCGCGAGAATGTCTGAATCAATTCCTGACAACTCTGTCGCATAGTATTCTGGGAAGATTGCTTGATCTGGCGGAAAGCGATTGAACTCATCAATTTTCAACCACTGCCTCACAAAGCCATCCATGAAACCATCAATACGAGAATCAGCCAACATGCGGTCGACTTGAGCGTCAAGTATTTCTGGCTGCCTCAGCGAGTGATCCGCAGCCAAATCACGCAAGGTCTCATCCGGAAGACTGCTCCAGAGAAAATAACTGAGACGTGTCGCCAATTCATGTGTCGACAACCTTCGCTCTGATTCAGCAGCAGCTTCAGGTTCAAAGACGTACAGGAATTTCGGGGAGCAAAGCGTTGCAATCAATCCTGTTTTTAAAGCAGCCTCAAAAGAATTCCCCAGTTCCATTTCAGTCTCAACGAGGTTCACAACTTCAGCGACTTCGTTTTCGGTCACAGGACGTCGATAAACTTTGGGCAATAACTCTTGCATGATTCTACGCGCGTCACTGACATTCAGTTTGCCTGAAATCCATCCATTGGGGAACAATCGCTTCATGCTTTCAGGAGGAAACGCTTCTTGCAATGGTCCCGTGACTTCAATCCATTCGAGGTGCAGCTGAGGCAGTTTACTTAAATCCAGAACATCGGGACGGAACATACTATTGAAATCTTCCCCTTGAGCTCGTAGTCGAGTTTTCTCGATTGTCGCCTGTTCAGCTTCGCCCTGTTGTAAGAGTTGATCGGCAGCGCGCGCTCGTTCTCCACGATTGCCCAAGTAGTCTTGAAACTTTGTGTCGTTGACGAGAGAGACTTCATATTCCCCTTGCAGCATTTCGT
>JABJMI010000454.1 GCA_018659505.1 Planctomicrobium sp. | reverse complement strand
CAGTCGCTCCTGATTGATCGAGTAAAAAGATAGGTGTCTTCTGCGATCCAAAGTGAATATCGAAGGCGTCACCACTGTTCGCTTCAACCTTAGAAAGCCGCAACGATTGATGAAGCTCTTCCGGGACACCCTTGCGAGCCAGCCGATCAAACTTCTGCCCATCGATCATATAGCTCGGAGATTTCTTCCGACGCCATTGAATCGTATGGTCATCATCCGTCTCAACGGTCACGGAACATTCTTTCGTCCCATGCCGCATCACATACGTCGAATTCTCGTTGTAACACAAAATCTGCAGCGCAGCGATGATCGCACTTTTGCCAACATTGTTCGGACCAATCAAGACAGTCAACCCAGCCGCCGGCTCGATGACAGTATGCTCATGCGACATGAAGTTTTTGAGTTCGATGCGCTTGATCATAATACCCGTGGAATCCGATATCTGTACTTATGTCGACTAAAATTCAATCATAATCAGAGTTACCGAATTCTTCCAGCCAACAGAATGTAGTCTTCAACAATTCGTTCAATTAGTCCACGACATGGTGGCTGGGGACAGAGAGCTGGAATCTCGTCTCGCATTTCTGTGGGCAAATTGCTGCCCATACCAATACTCGATCAATGTCTTCTCCAGCAATTTGTCCCCAGCCACCCGTCTCTACCACTCGGGGTTCCATTTCGTTTGACTGGAGTCTCCTTGCTTGGTTTCCGTGTATGTGAATTCCACGCCGTTTAATTGCAATGGCAGCAATAGGCGTGTTAATCCGTTCGTGAAAAAGATCGGACCTCGCTGATCAGGAATGCTGAACATGCAGATGTCCGGAATCTTCTCTTTATGAAAAGCATAACGGTCAACGATCATGATTTTGTCGGTGTCGGGAAACGTGTCAAATTCGCTCGATTCGCGATCAAGACAATCGATCACACCAACACGCCGAATAATGAAGAACTCGACGTCATCCAGCATCACAGGCCAAAAGTCAAAACATTCGGAACAATATGGCTGTACAGCATCTCGAAATCGCTTCGAGATGAACCCGTAATGCCCCGAGTTACGATAACAATCCCACGTGTACTTGTCCGGATGATTCACGAAAAAACGCTGCGTCCCAATGTCATCTTCCACGGGAAGTTTCGAAGGCTGCGGTTTGCCTTCATGGATTTTGTCCCATTCGAGGTGTGTATTGTCGTAGTCGACAGCCGGAGCAGCTTCCCCTCCGACATGTAGAAGCTCCGCGATTCGTTTCATTGTCATGTTCCTCATATTAACATTTCTTAGCGACCGTAGGGTGGGTGGAGGAATTTTGAACAACGAGTTGGTGGGTTACGTTCTCGTCGTACATTGATTCAAAAGACATTATTTCTTTCATAAGTAAATTGCGTAACCCACCATTCACATAGACCGACGAACTCCACCCACCCTACAATTACTGAAAGCAGCTATTCCGGTGCATTGACATGAAGAAAAAATACGAGCAGTTAATCGATAGGACAAGGAGTGCAGCCAATGAGAAAAATGCTTACGCTTTTCTGCCTACAATCGCAAATACACTTGAATCTCTGTTTAAATCAAAGGACGCATCAAAAGAGACTCGCGAACGAATGGCACGCGGGTTAGACAGATTAGTAACTGATAATTACGAATTTTCAGAATCCGAACTGGGAATCGTTCTCCTAGATTTTGCGAACGACTTTGTTGATGGCAATTTGCAATAGCAATAGACGAATCACACACCTTTTCATTTAAAGAGACGGTAGGGTTCGCTGTCAGTTCTTGTAGGGCTCCCGCCTGCCTTCCTTTGGTGATGCAATTTCTGTCATTATCGGCGATTTCTCTTACGTTGCAATGATCATCCCTCATCGTTATTGATCAGAGCAACCCCGCTCGCCGCGACCGCTGCGGAGGACCATGCCCATTGGAAGTTGTAGCCTCCGAGTTTGCCGTCGACATCCAGGATTTCACCAACGAGATATAATCCGGGACAACAGCGTGATTCCATTGTTGATGGATTGATCTCGCTGAGAGGTATTCCACCTGCGGTTGCTTCAGCGAATCCGAAGCCGCGACTGTTCGAGATCGGTAATTGATATTCAGTCAGATTCTTAACAAGTTTCTTTCGCTGCTCTTTCTTGAGATCTGAGAATCTCAATTCAACGGAAATCTCACTGATCTGTAACATGTCGTCGACAAATCGATTTGGCAATTGATTAGAGAGAAACTTCCGTATTGTAGAATTCGCGTTTGATTGACCCTGCTGAAGGAGTGCTCCCTCAAACGATTGAGAGTTAAGCTCCGGCAGAAAGTTTGCTGAGACAATCGGTCCCTCGCCATTCAAATCCGCAGCGTGCCAATGGCGTGAAACATTCAACACCACCGGACCGCTGATGCCGAAGTGTGTCCACAGCATAGAT
>JABJMI010000107.1 GCA_018659505.1 Planctomicrobium sp. | reverse complement strand
TTGATATTGTCCCTTCATGCTCACGCAGTCAACTAACATCACAATTTTCAAATCATTGTTGGACCACGAAACACACGAATGACACGAAAACCAATATGAATTGAGAGCCTCCTTTTGCGAACCAGACTCAAAACAGACAGTTGTGAATCCTTTGGACTTTAGTGTTTTTCGTCCTTTTCGTGGTTTATACATAACCTGTTGTTCAATGTACTAAAGCAGAGATGGCTCGATAGATTTTATCTTATCAAGCATGTTCATCCTGTCTCTTTTCTTTTTCTCCATTAGCAAGATCGACAGGATGATATCTCAACAAATTAAGTTTGTCAGAGGATTAAGTGTTACCAATCCCCAAGAGTTGGCAGCTACAGCGGAGCAGCCGGTAGATCGGCGATTGGACCGTCATTCGCTTCGCGCTCTTCCGATTTCTCGCTGATGTCACTGAGTTTGAGCCCGGTAACGCAGAAGTAAATCAAGCCGATCAGCGTTACCGGAACCCATTGTGTCATCTGAAAATAAATCGAAGCTGCCAGAATCGCAGCACGTCCATCGTCACCTTCAATGAAGAGGCTGAGTACAAGCGTAAAGCAGAATTGCATCACCCCGAAATAACCGGGAATACCGGGAACCGCGACACCAAAAGCAATGACGCCTAACAAGACCATCGCGACCGCCGGAGAAACTGATAGCCCGAAACTCCAGATCGAGATCCAGACTAGGAAGCCGTTCAGCCCCCATTTAATAATCGTCACGACCAGCATCGCAATCAACAAACGAACATTTCGAATTGCCGAAAGTCCTTTCGCACCTGCTTCAAGAATGGAGCAGACTTTGTCAGTAAAAGCGTGAGGGATGAACGGAATCGATTTAAATATCTTTTCGAATAGATTCAAAACGGGTTTCGTCCACAGAACATAAGCAATCCCTCCAAGCACTCCGACGACAGCCATTGCTGAAAAAACGAGAGCAGTCTGCTTAACTTCAGGACTCACATCTTCAATGAATAATAGTCCCACTCCCAAGAAGAAGAGGACGCCGATGAGGTCAAAGAATCGTTCGAGAACCACACTGGAGACCGCAACCGAGAATGGCAACTTCTGTTGTTTCGAAAAGACAAAACAGCGGGCAACTTCACCCATGCGAAAAGGCAAGATGTTGTTAAAAGAAAACCCGATCATAATCGGCGGTAACAAGTCTTTGACCGCTCGGTAATCCCCAATCGGGGCGAGCATGAGTCGCCAGCGCCAGGCTTTGAGGATGTAGAAAACAAACAACACGATCCAGATGACCGGCAAAGAACGATAGTCAGCGATTTTGAAAGCATTGACGAACTGATTCCAGACTGCTCGATCTTTAAACAACGGAAGAAAGGCGTACCACAAGCATCCACCAGAAATCAGAACTGCGACTAGCAGCATGATTGCTTTCTTCATGGTAGCAGACATCTTTTGAGTCATATGATAATCCAAAGTGCCGTAGAATGGATTGGGGCAAATAAGGTTTGGAAATGATCGCAGCAGCATACAACATTTGTTAATGAAAGTTTAATCGCAAAGAAATTTAGCATAACCCAACAATCACCAACCTAAGTTAAGGTTCTCCATGTGTTGGGGCTTGCTTCGCTTTACTCACTCCACTGCCTTAGAATCATTCGCTGCAATAATCCCGAGCTGATGGACTCAATAGACTTATCAATAGTACAACGATCAGGCACATAACAAACACCACCATTGCCATGAGGATCTCACCCCCGGGCAGTCTCCCATTGATCAGGGCAAAAAGAACAAAAGGTTGAAGCAATAATCCTAAAATGCAAATTGCAACCCCGGAACGCCGTGCGTTATTGCTGCGGTTTAAGAGACCAACAAATACGCTGACCAGCACCATCAAGCGGATCCCGGCACCAGTTAATCTCTGAAAGTTCTCAACCATTAAATAGCCGATGATATCCAGAACGGAGATAATCGAAATGATCGCGAGGATGATCTCGGCAACGATCACTGTGGTAGGCATTGAATCCGAGCGACGGGATTTTCGCCGCTTTTTCGGTTTCGACTTCGACTTCTTTTTTCTGGGAGGACGAGAAGGAGCGAATTCTTCTTCGTCCTCGTAGTCTCCAAAATCGGTACTATCCCAAACTTCATCCTCGACGTCAGACGCCGGAACGCGGAGTCCACTTCCGCATCCCTTACATCGCAACCTTCGCCCTGCGTGCTCATCTTTAACTCGATACTTCTTAAAACACTCGTCACATTCAAATTCTATGCTCATACTCGTTTCTCAATAATCGGCATTATTCAAATTGAATTCCAATTTTGTCTTCTTGATTCAAGGTTTCACACCTGCCATTTTATGAATGAGCTTCCATTCGGCAGCGGTCACAGGTTGAATCGATAACCGGGAACCTTTTCGCAGCAACATCATCTCTGCAAGTTTTGATTCAGCTTTTAAGTCATCACGAGTG
>JABJMI010000407.1 GCA_018659505.1 Planctomicrobium sp. | reverse complement strand
GTCATCACTTCAGTCACGACTGCGAGCCCGGTTTCTTCGCGCGCGGCTGCAAGCAGTTCGAGACCTTTCTCTTTTAATCCCTGGAATGAGTACGGACTTGTTCGAGGTTTGAAGGCTCCTCCACGCAGTCCTTTTGCTCCGGCGGCTTTGACTCTTCTGGCTGACTCCATGATTTGATCTTCGTCTTCGACGGAACAAGGACCAGCGATGACTCCGACAGTTCCGCCTCCGATGACGAGATCACGAACTTTGATAATGGTCGGTTCGTTTTTCGTTTCGACACTTGCCACTTTATAAGGTGCAAGAATCGGCATCACCTTTTCAACATCGTCGTAGGACTCAAGAACTTCCTTATCTCCTTTGCGATCATCCCCTACCGCAGCGATGACTGTCCGCTCCGTCCCTTCAATCACATGAGCTTTCAAGCCCATGCCTTCAACTCGAGACACCATGTTCTGTACAGCCTCGGCTGTCGAATTTCGCTTCATGACTACAATCATTTTTGTTCTCCTAAAGGGCTTCTACTTTTAGATGCCCAGGTTTGTTTTGTTTCAATTTAGTAAGTGTTTTTTGGGACTGATAAGCATCGATGCACAAGTACTTGGGGATAACTTGTTTAACGGCTAGCCGAAGGCGTCTGTTTTTAACATTAAACTTCGACGCCTACGGCTAGCCGTTAAACGATAAAACTTGTGACGGAGTGCTTAGTGGTCCCATTTGTGCGGTTCCGTTCGCAGTACGCCGATTGGGCTGCACACAATGAAGTGATGCAGCTAAAGAGAAAAACTCTCTCAGACCAACAAAAAAAGACCCTGAATCCACATGGGGTTCAGGGTCTTGAATATGCTTTGTTGTGTCTCACACGAACTCCGCTACCAACCCCGGATACCCCGGTAGGTAAACAAAAATGAATACCAAAAACTTCCACCATTTGATGGCAGAGCCTTCGAGAATTCAAAATTGATTGGAGTGGAGATCATCATCTTCAACTAAAATTTTAAATGAGTTGACGCTGATGCTACGTCTTGGGTTGCTCAGCGTCAACAGCGGTTCGTTTCTAATCGGTAATAATGTCGCGAGCGGTTCCACCAGCCGGGATCATCGGCAGCACGTGTGCTTGATAAGGACAAACAACGTCTAACAGGTAGGGACCATCGCTATCGAGCATTTCCTTCAGTGCAGCAGGGAAGTCTTTCTTGCTGCGAACTTGTTTGGCTTTCAGACCAAAGCTTTCTGCCATTTGCACGAAGTTCGGATACGTTTCTTCGTAGTGTCCGCCTTCGCCTTCGCCTAATGCTTCGGGATGATCGACAGGTCCGAGGTAAGTGTTGGCACGTTTTCCATCCATGAAGCGATCTTCCCATTGAACAACCATACCGAGGTGCTGATTGTTCAACAACAGGATCTTAACGGGTAATTTTTCACAGTGCAGCGTCGCCAGTTCCTGAATGTTCATCAGGATGGAACCATCGCCATCGATATCAACAACCAACGAGTCGGGATGAACAGTTTGCACTCCCATTGCAGCGGGGAGTCCAAAGCCCATTGTTCCTAACCCTGAACTAGAGAGCCAGCGATCCGGCTTGCGGAACTTATAAAACTGGGCAGCGAACATTTGATGCTGACCGACTCCAACGCAGATGTACGGGTTGCGTTCGATAGTCTGCGTCCAGAGTTCTTCAATTGCGTATTGCGGAAGGATGAAGTCACCAGCATCAGCATATTTCAGCGGATGCTTTTCTTTCCAGCCGTTAATTTTTTCCCACCACTCGGTGGTCTCAGGGATGTCTTTTTTTGTGAATGATTCATTCAATGCTTCCAGGAAGATTTTCAAATCGGCAATGATCGGAATATGTGCCTGTTTGTTTTTGTGCATCTCGGATGGGTCAACATCGACATGCACAATCTTTCCATGCTTGGCGAATTCTTCCAACTTACCAGTCACACGATCATCAAAGCGAACACCGAATGCCAATAGCAAGTCGGCTTCGTCGACAGCATAGTTGGAATAAACTGTTCCGTGCATGCCGAGCATATGCAAAGACTGCGGGTCATCACCTGGGAACGAACCAAGTCCCATACAAGTCATGGTTACGGGAATGTTCGAGGCTTTTGCGAACTTCGTCAGCTCTTCAGCCGCACCAGATGCGATACATCCGCCACCAACATACAGGATCGGTTTCTTCGAACGACGAATCGCTGCGATGACTTGATTGATTTGTTCCTGAGCAACTTGACGACGTTCGGGATGATACCCAGGCAGGAACATCGGTGGATCGAAGTCGATGTCCCCAGTCGAGGCTGCCAGCTGAATGTTCTTAGGGAAGTCGATCAGTACTGGACCTTTTCGTCCCGTTTGAGCAATGAAGTAGGCTTCCTTCACAATCCGCGGAATACTACGGAGTGCCTCTTGGACCGACTCTTCATCATCTGGATCGTCAGCAGTGATCATATAATGATGTTTGGTCACCGCTCGAGCGATTTCGACAATCGGTGTTTCCTGAAAAGCGTCGGAACCGATCACTTTCTGCGGAACTTGACCGGTGACAGCGATCATCGGGATGCTATCCATCTTCGCATCAGCGATTGCTGTTACAAGGTTGGTTGCACCGGGACCGCTAGTCGCCATACAGACGCCAACTTCTGAACTTGTGCGAGAGACACCTTGAGCAGCGAAGCCTCCCCCTTGTTCGTGACGGGGAAGAATCGCACGGATGCGGTCACGGTACTTTCGCAATGCCTGATGCAGCGGCATACTTGCACCGCCCGGATATGCGAACACGGACTCGGAACCCTGACGAATAAGTGATTCGACGAGTATTTCCGCACCTGTCATGGTGCCTTGTTCCGTTTTCGGTTCGATCGCAGTCGCCACAGCTCTACCTTTTTCTTTAATCGTATTAAGCATGCTCCATGTGAAATTGGAGCGAGTCAACTCTGTTTTCGCAGAACATCTTCTCAAATGTTGAGCCTGAAGGGAAGTCCTGAGAATCCGGCATTATAACGAAGAACCCTAGCGGAGACGACTGGAATCTGTACAGGTTTCCAGAATTCTTGTGGTCCTCTCGCTGTAATGCTCAATATCGGTAATCGGTTCGCCTGGAACCTCGTCACAATTCACATAAGTTCTTACCTCAGTTCACATTCTTGGTAGACTTGCCTGTACAGCGAGTGAAACTGCAACATATCCTTACCACATCGGAAAGATCAGGGGACATTTGAGGGCCTCAGCAGGTTCAGGGGTTTTGCGAAAATTACATTCGTACTGAACTGAAACCCGATAATTGTTGAAAACAAGAACCCCCTCGCTTCACGTGAATCGGTTCAATGAGCTTGACGAGCGCTGACATTGAGAAATTCCTAACAGTCCTGAAACAGAGTGGACTCGTTGAGGAATCTGTTGCTCACTCAGCGGCATCACAATATACCGAAGTTGTAGAACCCCCTACTCTAGAAGGGTTTGCAGCGGCACTTGTTGAAAAGAAGCTGATTACAAGCTGGCATGCCTCGAAACTGCTCAAAGGGAAGCACAAAGGTTTCTTTCTCGGCAAATACAAACTGTTGCGTTTGATCGGCAAAGGGGGGATGAGTTCGGTCTATCTGGCTGAGCATATCAATATGAAGCGGCAGTGTGCTGTGAAAGTTTTGCCTTACAAGTTGGTTACCGACAGTTCATATCTGCCGCGGTTTTATCGAGAGGCACAGGCGGTTGCAGCACTCGATCATCGAAATATTGTGCGGGCGTACGATGTCGATCACGAGACCGATGGCGAGATGGAGATTCACTTCCTCGTCATGGAATATGTGACCGGTCTGAATTTCTACGAACTCGTCAAAACGAAAGGTCCGCTCGCTCCAACTCAAGCTGCCGAATATATCCGTCAAGGTGCCTTGGGGCTAGAACATGCCCACGAAGCTGGCATGGTTCACCGCGATATCAAGCCCGGAAACTTCCTGATCGACAACACAGGCACGGTCAAACTGATGGACTTGGGGCTGGCGATGGTCCTTCAGGAAAATAAAGACTTCTCTGTCACGCTGGAGAACGAAGAAAAAGTCCTCGGGACGGCGGATTACCTCGCCCCCGAACAAGCGGTCGACAGCCATCTCGTTGATAGCCGAGCTGATATCTACGCTCTTGGTTGCACCTTCTATTTCCTCTTGACTGGTCGCCCTCCTTTCGATGAAGGAACTCTCGCCCAAAGACTCCTCGCACACCAAAGCAAGCAACCGCCGGACCTCAACGAACTGCGAGAAGGAATCCCATCGGAACTAGTCAAAATCATCAACAAGATGATGCAAAAAGATCCTGAAAACCGAATTCAAACGGCTGCCGAGGTTGCCGAACAGTTACAAAATTGGCTCGACCATCCCGACGCCGAGGAAAGTTCTGATTCATTCCCACATATTATCATCGATCCTGAAGCACCCGATTCAAGCACGGATAATCCAACCGGAGCCATCAGCGAATTCCTCTCGCATCTTGATGTAAACTCCGGGGAGAACGCTGAGAGTCCTACCAATTCGAGACAAGCCTCAAAAGCATACAATCAAGAAAAGTCTCCATCCGATTCAGGTGTCAGCGTTTTTAATTCGGGAGCATCATCCATCGTCTCTTCAAAAAAGACGATCAACAGTCAAGCTTCCAGAAAGCAGCTTAAAAAAAACCTCGGGATGAAACCGATCAATGCCATCCTTTTCGCAGTGGCAATCATCGCAGGGCTTGCAGCCATCTATACGTTTACCCGCGACTCAGACCCCAAGAAAACTGAGATCGTCGGCCCAAACCCGCCGCCGATTGTCCAGGTGACAATCAAAAAACTAAAGAACGAAACAGTCATCGTGGTGGGACCACAGGGCGATTTCACGTTGATCAGTGACGCTATCAATTATCTGCTGGACTCGAATAATTCTGAATCGGCAGCAAAGATTCATGAAATCAGAGTCTCTGCTAATCAAACAATTGAGGACTCGTTGAGGATTGTCAATTCTGGATTTGAGACATTACCACAGCCGCTGCTAATTCGCGGAGAAGGACCGAAGCTTCCCGTTTTGAAGAGCAGTTCGGGACCGGTTATTACTCTTGATTCCATCGAAGAATTGACGATCTCGAATTTTAAGATTGACTGCACTGATCAACCCGTGGGAATTGAGTTATCTGGATATCTGACAGGGACATCCCTGCAAAATTTATCGTTCATCAACCTGACTGAAGTTGGAGTGCATGCAAGTGGAGCGAGCGGATTAGTTGGACAGCCGCTGACGATCTCGAACTGTCGATTTGAAGCGAGTAAAGATTCTGCCTCCGGAATTCGTTGTGAAAGTAGCGAGACCACTAACACTCGACTTCTGAACATTCAGGGCTGTCGCTTCATCGGTCCAATGTCGAAAGGGATCCTCTTTTCAAGCCCGCAAGGGTCAACCTGGGATGTGAACATCTCACAGTGTATCTTTCATAAGACTCTATCTGGAATCACCTTCGCTGGTAAAGGGCACGATATTAGTGAGGTCAAAATTGCGAACAACACCTTTCACGAATTTGGACGCGGCATCCAATTTGAATCCGGTCCCGTCCCAGCGAGTTCAGGCATCACATTCATTCAGAATCTTTTCGTAAACGGGAACGGTTTTGAAGTTTCCACAGAAGTTGAGAATGTCTCGCTGCAACAGCTTTCCACGGGAGCAATCAATCCACAATCGAATTGGACATCTGGAGAGGAACAAGAGTCGTCCAACTGGCTTAACATCTTTACAGAAAACGGCAAGCTGGGAGCGGAAGATATCGAGTTCAAGTCGACCGATCCGGAGTCTGCGGACTTTCTAAAGCCGCAATCGGCAGTCAACTCTTCATCACCGGTTGACGGTCGAAACTACATCGGAGCAGTTGCTCCGTAAAAGAATTTGTTTAGCCCTACACTTAAAGTGTGGGGCAAGCTCAAAAAATATTCTTCATAGAACCGATTTATTGTTCTCGATTGCGAAAACATTCATAAACAATTCGCAAGTCTTTGTAGTCGATCTCTTCTTCGAAATGTAAGTAGAGCAACTTCAATCGTGTCGGTTTGATCTCTGCGATGGCAGCTTCCACCCGGGAAGCAATTGCCGAATCAACCCAAGGTGAAGGATCACTCACTTTTCGGTTACGAATATAATCGGTGAGATAGCCGTATGTCGTTGATGTGGCACGACCGACTTTAGTAGCGACTTCTTCGACACTCAAACCTTCTTCAAAAAATGGAAACGACTCAATGCTACCGGCAGTTGGTGGTTTCTCTTCTATTGGTGAAGAATCATCATACGAGACTTTATCATTATCTAAATCAAGCTGATTCGATTCGCTGTATTCCTTAATGACAGCCAGGAATTCTTCGCTGTACTCTTCGCATTTCTTTTGCCCGACTCCTTGAACTTCAAGGAATTTCGTTGCGTTGGAGGGTCTTCGTCGTGCCATGTCGATTAACGCAGCATCGCCGAATACGACATATGGAGGAACCTCTTTCTCACGGGCTTTCGTGGTTCGCAATTCTCTGAGTGCCGAGAACAGTCCATCATCAACGCCGACCATCGAACGAGTTTTAGTGGATTTGGAGCTGGAGGATGATGCCGATGATTTGGCTTCTGGTTGGATCAATTTAGGGACGATCTCTCCTTTAAGAAGCTTCTGTCCTGTCGTCGAAATCTTGAGTATCGAATAGCCATCACTCTCATCTTGAATCAGAAAGCCTTGCCCGACCAGTTGACCGATCCAGTCCTGAATTATTTTTAATGTATACGCTGCTAATAACCCGAACGTACTTAACTGATCGTGACCGTTTGTCTGAATCCGTTCATCTTCGGAACCCTTCAAAACTTGAGCCGTATACTTACTGCCGAATCGTTCTTGCTGCCGGTAAACCGAGGACAGAATCATCTGGCTAATCTTTTGAGCATCTTCGACGAGCTTAATATCGCCTGTGCAGATATCACAATTCGTTTCGCAATCCTTCTCAAGTTCCTGACCGAAATGGCGAACCAGACTACGATGTCGACAGCTAATGTTATGGCAAAAATCCATCATCGATTGCAGCGAAGCAAGTGACTCCTTTTGAACTTTCGGTGGCTGATCCGAGAAGATCATTTTCCAGGTGCGAAAGTCATTGCCACCGTAGAAAAGGTGGCATTCTGAATCCAATCCATCTCGCCCTGCACGTCCGGTTTCCTGTTGATAATTTTCGACCGTTTTGGGGATACCGGTGTGAATCACAAAGCGGACATCAGGCTTGTCGATCCCCATTCCAAAAGCGACGGTCGCGACGATGATCTGAATTTCATCCTTGATGAAAGCTTCTTGATTCGCACTTCGGTCTACGTCATCCATCCCAGCATGATAAGAGGCGGCTTTGAAACCGAATGCCTGCAATTGCAGCGTGACTCTTTCAACTTCTTTCCGGCTAATGCAGTAGACGATTCCCGCTCCATCAGGATGACGCCCGATCACATCCTGGATTTGATTGATGACGCTGTTCTTCTTCGCGACACGATAATACAGATTCGGTCGATCAAAGCTGCCGACTAATACCTCAGGATCTTCCAGTCCTAACTGTCCTTGAATATCTTCACGAACTCGCTCGGTCGCTGTCGCAGTATAGGCATGCAAACTAACACCAGCGAAGCGTTCACGGAGACGTTTAAGTTCCCGATAATGCGGTCGGAAATCGTGCCCCCACTGGCTAATACAATGTGCTTCATCAATGGCAATGAAGGAGATCTTTGTCTCGGAAAGTAAGTCGAGTAATTTCCCGGCACCTATTCTTTCAGGAGCAAGATAGAGCAGCTTTAATTCCCCAGCTTTAATCTGCTCAGCAACATTCCACTTTTCTGCATTAGAAAGCGTACTGTTAATGAGCGCAGCCGAAATCCCGTTCGCTTTCAGGGCATCGACTTGGTCTTTCATCAATGAAATCAAAGGCGAAATGACAATCGCCATGCCATCTCGACAGACAGCCGGAGCCTGATAACAGAGAGACTTTCCACCACCAGTCGGCAACACAACCAGCGAATCACGATCCTCCAAAACTGCCGACATTGCTGGCAGTTGCAAATCGTGAAACGATTCGTAGCCCCAGTATTTTTTGAGGGCGTCAGCGAGTTGTTGAGTTGCTTGCTCAGTTTGCGTCATGAATCGAAATCTCAAATATTGTTTTGCCAGACACTTCAAATGTCTGGCAAAACAGAATGCTTTTAGCCCTCGAATTCATTACCGACTTTGCGTGCTCGTTCTGGTTTATCGAGATCGATACCGAGTGAGATTCCCGCTTCGACCATCACATTCCAGCCGGCACACATTTGCACAAACGGAGACAAGTCACCAGCATCAGGAATTTGAATGGTTGGGAAGCGTGTCTTGTGATCCGCAATAGCAATGATCGTTAAGCCGACACCTTTCTCCAATACATCTGCAAACTTGTCTTCTGAATCGGGATAAGGATCAACCCACAGAACGACATCATCAGCGTTCATGACTTCTTCAACGCCGTGGACCGCGTACGTTCCTTCCAGGAAGTCGGACTGTTTGCGGGTGATCTCATTCGTTTTTAACGTGAGTTCTTCAGCTACTCCATCATTGCGTCCTGCCCAGTAGATGGTACCAGCTTTTGAAATCTTCTCCGTCAATTCAGCCGGAATCTCTAGCGTTAAAGCGGTGTTCATTTTGGTTGCGAGGTCATCTAAACGTCCTGCTAAGGCGGGTTGTCCCGCAATCTGTTCTAGCAAGGCACGATAGAACAGAGCTTGTTCAACGACACTTTTCGTGGCAGC
>JABJMI010000843.1 GCA_018659505.1 Planctomicrobium sp. | reverse complement strand
CGCTTTAAGAACCGGAGATAACGTCGGCGAACATCAAATTGTCTTCGGCATGATGGGCGAAACTCTGGAAGTATATGTGCGTGGTCATACTCGCGACAGTTATGCCTATGGAGCGCTAACCGCTGCCAAATTTGTTGCTCGCCAAGGAGCAGGACTGTATTCCATGGCGGACGTTTTGAATTTGCAATAAGCCTGAGATCGTTGACCTTTGGTTTAGACAATCTTTGTTGAGATTGAATATGTTTCACCCGCTCGTAGTATTGCTTGTTTGCTTGTGTATCGGAAACGAAACATATGCAAAGGATATTGGTTTTCAGTTTGAAATCGAATCAAAAACCGGGCTTAGTCAACATTCACCAATTTGGGTCACTTTGCCCGAAGAACTCAAGAATACAATTGCAAATCAACTCGAATGCGTCGAGACATCAGAACTGATTAACTGCCAGATCAGTGAAGATGGCAAACAGATCGTTTTCATTTTACCAAACGCACTCGCTCCAAATGAATCGCAAACCTATGAGTTGCAATACTCACCGAAAATTCCATTAACTCAAGTGCAAGCGATCGAGGAGCAGAATCAGATTTCCCTGAGATTAAAGGGAACCGAAGTCCTCGCCTATCAGTCAAGTATCGATGAGCCACCTGAAGGTTTTTCTAAACTTTATCGCCGCAGCGGGCATATCCATCCGTTTGTGACTCCACAGGGAAAAGTTGTGACCGATGCGTTCCCGGTCGACCACATGCACCAACACGCCATTTTCTCAGCGTGGACGAAAACAGTCTTCGAAGGCGAGCGAGTGGACTTCTGGAACCAAAAAGCAGGGACCGGTACTGTATTACATCAAGAAGTCCTTGCAAGACATGCAGGTTCAGTATTCGCCTCAGTAAAGGTTCGCCTGACACACACTGCACTCAAAGAAACTCCACTGCCGGTGCTGGACGAAATTTGGACCGTGCGGCTCTACAACAACTCAAAGGTTCATATTTTTGATGTTGAATCTGTTCAAAAGTGTGTCGCTGATTCTCCTCTCACGATTGCAGAGTACCACTACGGTGGATTTGCTTTTCGAGGTTCTGCAGAATGGAATGGAGAAGGGACTCATCAAATCATTACCAACGCAACAAAAGATCGCAAAGTTGGAAACCATACTCGTCCCGACTGGGTCAGCATTTTCGGAGAAGTACAGGGAGAATTCTGCGGGGCTGCGATGTTTTCTCATCCATCCAATTTTCGCAGCCCGCAACCCGTTCGTTTGCACCCATCCATGCCTTATTTTGTTTATTCCCCCTGTGTTCTTGGCGAATTTGACTTAAAACCAGGAGTTCCCTACAAAACCAAAAATCGATACATCGCCTTCGATGGTCCTCCGAAAAAAGAACTCCTCAACGCACTCTGGAATGATTACTCCCAAACGCCAATAATCATCTGGAAAGAAGTCGAGTAGTTCTCTAGGCTAACAATAATATAGCTGCTTTGAGATTGTTGAATCACTTCTTCACCTTAACCCAAATCATTCATGTCCACCGACTTTGCCTACCAGTCAAGCATCTTAGCTGCCGATTCTCCTACTTATGATGTGGGACAAGTTCTAACGGCATGTCCTGAAACGGGAGAATTGCTCGACATTCAATACGATTGGGACAAGGTCGAGGTTCCCTCTTCTCTGAAGGAATTTGAAAGCGCCTGGTCGAACCGAAATCATCCACTCGATTACAGCGGTGTCTGGCGGTTTCGCAATCTGTTTCCGTTTGCCAGCGACGATCAGATCGTGACCATCGGAGAAGGACAAACGCTCTTACAGCGATCCAACAGCGTCGCAAAATATGTCGGTATGAATGAAGGTCAACTCTTCTTGCAGTATGAAGGGCTCAATCCTTCCGGGAGTTTCAAAGATAATGGAATGACCGCTGCATCGACACATGCTCATATGGTCGGGGCGAAGATCGCTGCCTGTGCTTCAACCGGGAATACGAGTGCTTCATTAGCAATTTATGCCGGGACAACAAAGTTGTTCAAAGTGATTGTATTTGTCGGAAGCGGGAAAATCGCCTACGGAAAGCTCTCGCAGGCACTCGATTATGGTGCTACGACATTGCAGATTCAGGGAGACTTCGA
Organism: Planctomicrobium sp.; assembly: GCA_018659505.1. Classification (GTDB taxonomy): domain Bacteria; phylum Planctomycetota; class Planctomycetia; order Planctomycetales; family Planctomycetaceae; genus Thalassoglobus. The sequence continues at coordinate 1,030 of JABJMI010000843.1, read as the reverse complement.
CGACGCCCTCAAACAGGTCCGAGAAGTCTGTCAGTCAGCTGGAATCTACCTTTGCAACAGCGTCAACCCGTTTCGGCTTGAAGGTCAAAAGTCGATCATGTATCGCGTTCTGGAAGGGTTGAACTGGGAAGTTCCTGATTGGATCGTTGTCCCAGGTGGCAATTTGGGTAACTCCAGCGCTTTTGGAAAGGCATTTATGGAGTTGAAGCATCTGGGGCTGATTGACAGAGTGCCGCGTCTGGCTGTCATCAACGCACAAGGTGCGAACACACTTTATCAGCTTGTTGAAAAGCAAGGGCTCTGCTGGAATGGGGGCAATCCTGATTCCACGCTGATTGATTCGTTTTATCAAAACATGGACGCTGAAAATCATCGGGCGAATACTCTCGCAAGTGCAATTGAAATCAACCGACCGGTGAATCTCAAAAAGTGTCTGCGTGCACTCGAGTTCTGTGACGGTGTCGTTCGTGAAGTCGACGACCACGAAATATTGGCAGGCAAAGCACAAGTCGGTGCCGGTGGATTCGGCTGCGAACCTGCCAGCGGAGCAAGTGTGGCAGGTGCGAAATTACTTCGCGAACAGGGAGTTATCGCTCCTAGTGATCGTGTCGTTTGTATTCTCACCGGTCATCAATTGAAAGACCCGAACGCGACTGTGAACTACCATTCAGGGCAACCTGCCCCTGAATTTCAGAATGCTCCCATCGTTGTTGAGAATGACTTTGGGAAAATCATGGAAGTTATCGACAGCATTGAATAATATGTATAAGAACTCACTCACATTTGCGATTTGACGGGAGCCCCTGACCTTGTTCAGCCCATTCGAAGAACTTGAGTATCTTGCAGAATATCTCCCCGAAGAGGGGGAGATGGTCTTGCTGACTCGTGAGTCTGGAGATCTCGTTTGTAAGCCATGGAAAGAGAACGATTTACGCGAAGGGATCAGCGAGACCCATCTCTATGGTTTTCTAGTGCAAGCAAATGACCAGTTAGAAGACAGACAGAAAGCTCCTCTCTGGTTCTCTTCAGT